>JAFVSR010000019.1 GCA_017503645.1 Bacteroidaceae bacterium
GTTAGCAACCCTTTGGATTGCTAACACAAGATAGGCAATGATTGCAAAAATCAATTGTCTTCCTTAACGTGTGTAAAGTTATAAAATATATTGATTTTTCTTTGGATTTTAACACAGTATCTTTTCAGTTATGAAAAGAAATGATAAAAAGAATTAAACAAAGAAAAGCTCACGGGCCACCGATAACTTTACAGCAAGACAATCATCCATAGGATGCAGTACCAGTGTAACAGGCGCGACTCATTTATTAGGGGATACACAAGACCTCCTCAGTCTTGCGAAGAACGCAAGCCGGCTCCTCCTAATGAGGAGCAGTTTAATGCCCTTACAACAGGCGACCGCGCAATGTAAATCATATTTGTCTGTACAGACCTGCTATACCGTAATTTCCCCTACCAAATCGCACTCCATAAGTCTGCGCGCCTCGTCAGTGGACAAGCCTTTCCCAAGCAGGTACATCAGTTTGGTGAGAGCGGCCTCCACTGTACTGTCGTGCCCGCTTACAACGCCTGCCTCAATTAGTTGACGGCCTGTTTCGTACCGAGCCATTTCAACAGCACCGCCTGCACATTGGGTAATATTAACTATTATTTTACCATCGTTGCTTGCGCGGGCAAGCTCTTGTGTGAGCCACGGTGTTTGTGGCGCATTTCCCGCGCCAAATGTGCGAAATATCACACCCTTTATCTCCTTGCTGCGCAGAACGGCCTTCACAACATCCTCTTTAATGCCGGGGAAAAGTGAGAATATGATTATTCCTTGCTCCATCTCATATTGTGGGGTGAGTGGGGCACTTTCGTCAAATGGCCTTATGTAGCGGTGGTTGTATATTATGTTGGTGCCCGCTGTTGCAAGGGCGGGGTAGTTGTTCGATACAAATGCATCGAAGCTGCCTGCATCGCGTTTGGTGCAGCGGTTGCCACGCAACAGTTTGTTGGCGAAATAGATACATACCTCGGGCACAATAGGTGTGCCATCGGCATTTTTGGCTGCTGCTATCTCTATTGCCGTTATAAGGTTCTCTTTACCATCGGTGCGCAGGGCTCCCACCGGCAACTGGCTGCCGGTGAAAATTACCGGCTTCATTATGTTCTCCAGCATAAAGCTCATTGCCGATGCTGTAAACGCCATAGTGTCGGTGCCGTGCAGCACCACAAAACCATCATACTGCGTATAGTTGTCCGATATTATTTCTGCGAGCTCTTTCCAATGCGACGGTGTCATATCCGATGAGTCTATTGGTGGCAGAAAACTCACGGCATCTATGTCGAGATTGAATAGTTCTATTTCGGGTATCTGTTGCATAAGATGCTCGAAATTGAAACTTTCCAGTGCGCCGGTTTTGGGGTTCTGTACCATTCCTATGGTGCCACCTGTGTATATGAGCAGTATCGAGGTTTTTTTCATAGTTATACTTAATCAGAGTATTTCTTTTATTTGTAGCAGGTTGTGCACGGTGTATGTGGGTTCGAACGGCAATTGCTCCAACCTTTTGCGGTTGTAGAAAATCTGGTCCATCTCCACTCCCGCGGCACCCACAATGTCGGTGTCGAACATATCGCCTATCATTATGCTGTTTTCGCAGGTTGCATCGGCCACCTGCAAGGCGTGGATAAACAGCTCGGGGTGGGGCTTGTTTATGCCGATATCCTCGGATAATACTATCCTTTTGAAATATTTTCTTAACCCGGCAGTCTGCATTTTGTGCTCTTGCAGCTCCTTGAACCCGTTCGACAGTATGTATAAATCATATTTGGGGTATAGGTATTCCAATAGCTCTATGGCTCCGGGTATCACCTTGTTTTTTGTGGGTATGCGGCTGAGTACCTCGCGGCAGAATGTTTCGGCAAGCTCTTGGTCGTCGATGCCCACCATACGCAACGGGTAGCTGTAGCGGTCGCTGTTCAGTTGGGCTTTTGTTATCTTTCCCTCGCCATACAGAGCCCACAATTCAAGATTGTGTGGCTCGTAGAGCGACAAGAAATGGTTGAACGAATTAAAGAACCGTTCATACCCAAGCATTGTGTAAACCTCCTCGAACGACTCACGCGATGCTGCGGCAAAGTCGTAGATGGTGTCGTCGAGGTCGATAAATATATTTTTGTATTTGCCCATATAGCTCTATCTCACCTGTATCACAAGGTATTTGCTTGCGCTCCAGAAGTCATCGGGTGCGGTTATGGTGAGTATATATTGCTTTTCGGCGTTGCGCTCAAGGGTGTAACTGCCTTCGGGGTGGTTAGTGAGCAATTTTGCTCTTTTTGCATAAGTATTTATTGTTGTGAGCTCGCGCTTGTCTGCTTTGGTGAAGTATTTGAAGTTTACATTCTTTTCGCGCATCACCTCACCGCTGCTCAATATGTTCTGCTCCTTGAGCTCGCTCTTTGTGCCTATGGCATACCACACGTTGTTCAGTTGCTGCTCCTGTTCAATGAGGCGCAGTTCCTGCCCCGTGTTCTCTTTTGTGAGGCCTGTGATGATGCTGTCGAGCCTGTTGATGTGAATATCCTTTTCGGCAAGTGCCTGCACCATTGCGTTCAGCTCCTTGCTTTTCTCTATGAGCATATTTTCGAGGTTGGCAATCTTTGTCTTGAGCTCTTTGGACACCTTCTTGTCGCCCATCACCTGCTGCTTTAGCTTCTCAATCTCTTTTTTGTTGTTTGCAAGAGTATTTACAATGGCATCTATGTCACTTTTAAGAGCGTCGGCATATGCAACCTCGCTTGTTGCACTGCTTGCATTTATGCGCCCCTGCATCTCGTTTATCTTTTTGAAACCATCCTCAATTATATTCATAGTACCCAAAAGGTCGGTTATGGTTGCATCCTTTTCGGCAAGAACAGTTCTTAGTGAGTCGTTGCTCTCTTGCAGTTGTGTGCGGCCGCCGTTGTTGCAGCTTGTAAACAGGGCAGTTGCCGCCAATAGTGAAATAAACAGTTTTTTCATAATGGTATGTTTTTAATTTATCTCAAAATTATTGTTCTATTGATGTATATAGCGTTTTTTACTCCTTTTCTCTGTTTGTCTTTTCGTCGGCACCGCCCACCAACAGCACAAACTCGCCGCGCGGCTCGTTCTGTGTGAAATGCTCCACAAGCTCACTCAGCGTGCCGCGCACACACTCTTCGTGTATTTTGGAAATTTCGCGTACCGCAGCAGCTTGCCTCTCGCCACCAAACACCTCGCATAGCTGTGTTAGGGTTTTAAGCACGCGATATGGCGATTCGTAGAATATTATAGTGCGTTGCTCCTCTTTTAGGCTGTTCAGGCGTGTCTGCCGCCCTTTCTTTTGTGGCAGGAATCCCTCGAATACAAACTTCTCGGCCGGCAGCGCCGAACTCACAAGCGCGGGAACAAAGGCAGTCGCTCCAGGGAGGCACTGCACCTCCACACCATTCTTTACACACTCGCGCACCAGCAGAAAACCGGGGTCCGAAATTGCCGGTGTGCCGGCATCGGAAACAAGAGCAACGTGATGCTCGCTGTTCTGAATGCGCTCCACAAGCGGTTTCACCGTCTGGTGTTCGTTGAATTTGTGGTGCGAATACATAGGTATCTGTATCTCCAGATGCTTTAACAGTTTGCCCGATGTGCGCGTATCCTCGGCAAGCACGAAGTCGGCCTCTTTAAGTATCCTTATGGCTCGCAGTGTAATATCTTCCAAATTCCCTACCGGGGTAGGGACCACATATAATATACCCATAATGCCGTATTTCAGTTTCTTTATGCGAAAATATATATAAATAAGCACAAAGCAATGCTCTTTTATCCTATTTTTAACATTTTAATTTTTTCTTAATGATAGAGGCTGCTATTGTTAAATAATATTTCACCTGTTGATAACTTGTTGTGCGTGGTTTTTGTTTTTGTCGGCTCTTTAGCTATCTTCGCAAGGCAACTTTTTAAGAAGAAAGAAAACACAAGATAATGAACCGATTTTCAGAATTCAATCAGATGGAGATGGCCCGTCGCGGGCGCATAGAGGTTATTTGCGGCTCAATGTTCTCGGGGAAAACCGAGGAACTTATCCGCCGCTTGAAACGCGCCAATTTTGCACATCAGAAGGTGGAGATTTTCAAGCCCGTTATCGATACACGCTACTCCGAGGAAGAGGTTGTGTCGCACGACAGCAACCACATTCTTTCTACACCCATAGAGTCGTCGGCAAGTATTTTGCTGCTTGCCACCGATGTAGATGTCGTGGGTATAGACGAGGCGCAATTCTTTGATGAGGGCCTGGTGGATGTATGTAACGAACTTGCCCGTCGCGGCACGCGCGTTATCATTGCAGGCCTCGATATGGATTTCCGTTGCACCCCCTTCGGCCCTATGCCCGCCCTTATGTCCATAGCCGACGAGGTTACAAAGGTGCACGCCATCTGTGTGAAGTGTGGCAATCTTGCTTATGTGTCGCACCGCAAGGTGGCAGGTGACAAGCAGGTGTTGCTTGGCGAAATGACCGAGTACGAACCTCTGTGCCGCGAATGTTACTATGCCGCCCTTGCCGAAATGGAGAATTCCGGCAATGAGTAAGTTTATAAATGAGGCTGACTAAAAAGGCTCTTTTGTTGTTACGCTTGCCCGAAAAATACTCATTTACGCTTAGTAAACTGCGTTTTTTCGGGCTTCGCAAGCCTAAAAATAGCTCTTTTTATCCAACCTCCCTACAAACGTGGGTGACCCA
>JAFVSR010000020.1 GCA_017503645.1 Bacteroidaceae bacterium
CCCTACGATGGTTATGCTTTTCAGTTTCTTACAACCCTCGAATGCCGATGCCTCGATCGTGGTTACTGCCGAAGGGATTGTCGCCTCCTTAAGCGTTCTGCTATTCTTGAAAGCCTCCGTTCCAATCTCAGTTGTCTTCTCAGGAATGATGGCAACACCATCCTTAATCTTGAATTTTGCCATAGTATATCTATATTGATTGTTAATATTATTTTCACTTCACCAATTCTTTCAATTTCTCCCACACGCGCACCATTGCGAGGGTGTCGAGGTGGCAGTATGCAAGCAACGCTTCGCGTGCTTCAGCGGCTTTTTCGGGTTCCATATCTTTTATCTGTGGAAAAATTGTCATAGCGTGACCGCCGTTCTGTACCAATGGGTTGAGGTTGTGGTAGTTCAGTTCCTCATCATCGGGAAACAGCGCCGGCAACACGCTCTTGATGCTGAACGATCCACCCATTGCCGGGCAGTAGCAGTGCCCGTTGCGGAAGGGAATGAGCAGGTCTATGATATTGCCGTGAATGTTCATCAGGTGCGCAGCGAGGTCGGGGAAAGCATCGGCCATCTCCTTTATGCGCCCCTTCTCAAAGGGGTCGTTGTATGCCATAATGCAACTGTTCTGCGGGATGTCGTGGCAGAGCGCCTCAGCCAATGCGCGACGAGGGTCGGTGCCATCGCTTGGAGCAAGGAATGCCGTATGTTTCAACTCGCCGCCTTCGTGCTCGATATAATGCAAAGAGTACTGGAAGGTAATCTGCTGATAGGGCCCGGTGCCGTCGAACTGAGGCAACACCTGTTGCATTGTTTCAAAGTCGAGGAAATAGAGCGGATAGGTAACCTTGTCGAGGAAATCCTGAATACCCCGCTTGTTGACATACCAAGTGTTATCGAGTGTGCAGCGTATCTGCATATCCTGTATGGTACCAATGGAAAGGGTGCTCAGTTGCTCGAATGTTACAAAGCCCTTGTTGTAGCAGGCGAACTTCTTGGCTGCCGTGAAACCACCGCGCCCCATACCGCCATACACATCGAACACCGATGGCGAGGGTATGTGCTGCGTACAGTAGTTCCAGAAGGCGCACTCATAGGGTTTGGTGCATTGTATGCCTATGGCCGTTTGCGGCTCGTCGCCTTGCAATGTCTTATGTGCCAATGCCCGGGTTGCAGGTACCTTTAAGTATTCATTGTGCACAAGTTCTTTTAGGTCTATGATGTTGAACAATTGCTTCACATCGAGGCTGCCTTGCCGAACATAATCCTTATTGAGCATCACCAGGTAAGTGCCTGTAACCCTTACGCCACACTGTTCAAGCACCCATTTTTGGAAAGCAATGTCGGGCGCATACTTCTGCACCTTGTCGCGTATTGCCTTTTGGGCCAGCGTGATATCCTCCACTTTGCAGGTAGTGCTCTTAACCTCGTAGATGGCCCAGCCGTCGGCCGTCTTGCGCAGGATATCCACGGCGCAGTAGTTGCTTTCGCCGGCGTTGTTATAGCTGAACGATGCTTCGCATATAACCTCGGTACCGCGCTCCATTTCCTCGCGTGTCCTTTCAATCATAGCACCCAGGTCGAGCCTGCCGTCGGCGGTATGTGCCGTAACCTCGACAAAATCGCCGAAAAGCCCCATTGCAAGGTCGCCCACCACATTACCCTCGGCAAAACGGGCCTCAACGGCAGGGTCAACGATAGCCTCATCGGGTTTGTTCACACCGAGCCACAGTGCCTTGGGGCATTGGCAGTATTTAGTGTATCTCGATTTTGAAAGCGAACTCTTTTTATTCTCCTTGCAGTTTCCCATATAACATATTTTTATCGACGACTATAAATTCAGCCTCGGAACAAATTTATATACATAATATGGCAACTTTTTCAAAAATTTCAAAAAAGTGTTCAACGGCAACATAAATGAACCAAGATGAACTAATAGTGTCTTGTATAAATACACTTCCTTTGCAAGCAAGGATGCTGCAAATAATTTGCAAAGGAAAATAACAAACACATATAGAACATTAAGAATGAAAACTTATTTATTGCAGGCACCGCGTGATTTCACCGATGCAGGAATACCGAAAGGATACATCATACAGGTTATATCGAGCCGCACGGGATTTCAACCCGATGCAAGCGAGGTTGCACAGGCTTTGAGGAACGCAGGGTTCGGGCGCAGAGCCGAGAGCTGGGCCTCACCGGGCAATTGGATAATAAAAGAACTATAAAAGAGGAAAAAGGAGAAGGAAAATCCTTCTTTATTATTAACCATAAAAAATATAAAAATATGGCAAGCTACAAAGTAACAACAAAAAAGACACCCAGCCAACCGGCAGGTATTACAAAAGTTTTTGTACAGTCTAATGCACCTACTATCGCCGAATTGCGCGAGTGGTTGAAAGGCGAGTATGGCATTAATTCAGGTGCAGGCTTATCCGATTTCATTATCGAAAGACAGTAAGCAATAAAGAGGCTGACTAAAAAGTATTTTTTAGCAGCCTCATTTTCAGGGAGATGAATAAAAAGATGTAGTTTAAGGCTTGCGCAGCCTGAAAAACCGCAGTTTACTGGGCGTAAATGAGGATTTTGAAGGCAAGCGTAACGCA
>JAFVSR010000021.1 GCA_017503645.1 Bacteroidaceae bacterium
GGATCAAACTCTTCGTTGTAAATTTTTATTTGTAATACTTAAAAAAGTACTTTGTCTTAAGTTGATACCGGCCGGAATTAAAAGTACATCAAATTATCTTGACGGTTCGTTTTATTGTTCCTTACTTATACACTAATTAAATTTCAATTAGCACGTTGTACTGCTTGTCTGTATGGAATGTTTTCAAGGATCATCTTGCTCATCGGGCGACCGTGTTACCACGTTGCTTCCCGAAAGCGAGTGCAAAGGTAAAGCAAAAATTTGAACCCGCAAACAAATCCCAAGAAAAAATCGCAAAAAATTCAATATTTTTATTTTCCAACTTTTTTGCCGCTTATTTTTGAAATATTTTGAGCAATTTTCAAACTTTTTGCAGATTTATTTCGCATTTAATTTGAAAAACATTTTTGCTTATAGCCAAGAGACCTGCAACAGTGCTGCGACAATTGCAAAGGAAAAGTGAGATTACGGGCAGGGGTTCTCTATTATATATAAAATAGGTGTTGCAACAGAGGCGCAATTTCACAATAAGCGCCATATGCAGCCTTTTAATTGCGAGGAGTTTTCAAAATATCCAAAACCTCTTGCAATGAATAGGCTTGATAGCAGGCTTTTGCAGGGCTGTAACGCCGGTTTATTTTCATAAAAGGGAGCCAGTAGTTGCTGAACGAGCGCAGTTGCACCTTCTCCTCCGTTCCGTCCTCGCACACAGCCACACATCTGTTGACACCGCTCAACGGGCTGCCCGCCAGGCGATATATAAGACTTCTTGTGCCGTTCGCAGCCGTTCGCACAGCCCCTTCGCAGTGAGTCCACCATTCGAGATATACTCCCAAGGTGGGGTTCCTGAAGCCCGAGGTTCCTGTATAGGCCAGAACATTCTCGGCCGCCACAGGGGCAAGAAACATACGGCTGTCCTGCATAATACGTTCACGGTTCTTGAACAGAAAGAAGGCGTTGTCTATGAACAGTTGCTTTTCGAGGAAAGCATCCAAGCTCTCCACATAATCCTTTTGACGGCCTTTTTTACCAAAGGAGAGATAACGGCCCGTAGTGTCGAGCTCCATATTGTTGTAATCGACTTTGCAATCGCCGCCTCCTTCGCGTGGGTAGCAGTCGATTTTGCGCCCGTCGAGCAGCACTATTTTCCCTGCAGGGAAAACAACATCCCCCTGCTCACGTAGTTTTTCTTTCAAAGTCCTTGTCATCAGTCTATGTAATAAACACTCTCGTCTTCCTCGCCCGATGCCTTGAGCCACTTGTTTGTGAGTGCCGCAAGGTTCATTATCTTCTTGTACTCCTCTCTTGAACCGTCGTAATTGTCGTTCAACAGCTTTGAGTAGGCATCGAGGGTAGCTATGGTCTGCTCCACAAGAACATCATTTACAAGAGCGCGGTTGATGGTTTTTCCATCGCGCTGCTCAGGAGCAAGCAGATAATCCAAAACATCTTCCCAGCCGGGGTATAAAGCCGAGCCGAACTCTATCCACTCACCAGCGAACTCGCTTGCGCCATTCTTGCCTCGGTCATCGACCAGGAAGTCGCCGTAGCACAAGTTCTTGCAGTGCGTGAGTATCACGCGTTTCTTGAAGAGCTCGCCAAAGTGTTTGGTTATCCAGATTATCTTGTCGCTCCAAGCCGATGGGTTCTTCCAGGGAGCGGTGGAGAGAATATAGACATCGTAATGCTCGCTCAACAGCTTCACGGCCTCTATTGCACCCGGCATAGGGTCCATAAGTGAGAAGATTCCGGGAACCTCGTCGAGGCGGCCCTCATACTCTCTCTTTGTTTCGTCACTCAGCTTGTCTATACCCGACTTGAAATCGACAAGCACACCGTCCATATCAAAAAACAGTTTTCTCTTGCTCATAAATATTTTTTATAGTGATTCAATACTTTATAGTTACAAAACCCGCAGGAAACCTCTCCTCGAGATACTCCCTGGCCGCCAAAATCTGCAACGCATTGTTCACGTTGGTTACATACAGGCGCAAGGAATTTTCTTTGGCATTATACTCCGACGATACTTCGAAATTCTCCTTTATATACTCCTGCGCCGATGCTATGTGTTTGTCGTAGTTGACAATCAAATCGGCTAACTTCCTTTCGTTCTCTGTCATAATGTGTGAATTTCAAATTACATATATAATATAGTAAAGAAAGGGAAAAAATTCAATTTTCAGAGCAAGTTTTTTGAAAAAAAGTGACTGCCCCGTATGGACAGCCACTTTTTCACATTGCTTCAAGCGATTTTACGCCTCATCCTTCTCTGCAAAGCCAAAGGTATTCGTCTTTTATTCTACTACGAACTTTTTACCGTTACTTATATAAATTCCTTTGGGCAGAAGCGCCGGAGTGGCCGTGTTGCCCACAGGCATACCATATATATTGTATATGGGTGCTGCAACGGCATCATCGGCCGGAGCCTCGGAAGTGACATCTTCAATACCGGTCTGCACATCATCTATATATGTGAAACGCAGGCGGTAGCCATAACTGCCGCTCGATGGCAGTTTGTAGTTGCTCAACACACCGGCACCGCAGGAGCCGTTGCCTATACCAAGCTGCGCGTAATCGAAATTGGCATATATCTTATCGGATGCATCCATATTCCACTGGTGCAGATAGTGATGCTTGTGCTCGTCGGTGTAGTTGTCTATTGTCATATTCACCTGCCCCTCGGTTTCAACCTTGATGCCACTGCCATCGGCAGCAAAGAGGGTGAGCCAACGCAAATCCTGGCGGTCGCCGCTTGTCTGCGGGCGCACATAATCTACGTGGAAATCGCGCACGGGGTGCTCATATATGCCAAGGTCGGCACCCTGCTTGCGGTCTATTGTGTTATCCAACGGGCCACGGGCGTAGTATTGTGCCAGGGATAGCTCGGGGTTGAACTGCATAAGCATACCTATGCGGCGCAATGTGCTCGAGCGTGAGGTATATTTTGCATCCAAATCGACAGAGCCGTCGCGGTTCACGGTATATACAAAGGTGTAGTTGCAGAGGCTGCCCGTTGCAGTTTCGGTGATGGTTGCCGCTGAACCGTCGGCTGCCAACGACACAGTGAAATTACGGCTGCTTATACCATTGTCATAAGCGTAATAGGGATCGGTGCCATAGGGGGCATCGTTCTCTATCCAGCGGTAGTTGCTGTATGCAGGGGCTGTGGCTGCACCCGACGATGCGGGAATGACATCTATGCCGCCCTGCTGCCAGCAGGTGATGCCGCAGGTTGTGTTCACAATCATATATACATTATCACCCTCTATGGTATATTGGCTGCCGTTCTGTGTCATAGTGAGGGGGCTGCCTGCAGTGGCATCGGCCGCGGGCAACGCTGTGCGCTCGGTAACCGAATATTGGTGGGCGGCAATGGAGTGGCCTGCATCGGCCCACGGGGTAGATTGGGGCAGGCACACCGACAGGTTCAGCAGATACTCGCCCGTGCCATCGGCGGTGTAGGGGATTTCAATATCGGCCGATGAGCCCGAAGGTATCGAAGGCATAACTATCGAGCCCTCTTGCACTGTCACACCGTCGAGGAGCAGTGCCCAGTTGAGCAACATACCGCCAAGGTCTATGCTCTCGTATTTATTGGTGATGGCAACTGTGCGAATGCTCTTTTTGAGGTTGCCGAACTTTACATATTGGTATATGCGCTTTACCTCGGCCAGCTTGCCTGTGGGCTTGCGGTCGGCAGTGATAATACCGTTGTTCACAAAGTTACCCTGGTGGGGGCCGCCATAGTCGTGGCCGTTGCGGTATTTGTTATAGCCGTTCACGGTGAGTGTGCCGTTTTGTATGTCGGCTGCATCCACAATGGCTTGGTCAACCCAATCCCAGATGCAACCACCCATACCGTTGGTGCTGTTCTCCAGAACCTCCCAATACTCTTTGAGGTTACCCACCGAGTGGCCCATTGCGTGGGCATACTCGCACATAAAGTAGGGCTTGCCCATTCTGTCCACCTCGTTCTGCACCTGCGGAACGGAGTTGTACATAACACTGTGTATATCGGTGGGTGAGGTCTTTGCGCGTGTGGCACCCTCGTAGTGAATGGGACGGGGGTCGAGCGCACGGGCTGCGTTGTATGCGTAGTTGAAGTTCACACCACCATCGCTCTCGTTGCCGAGGCTCCACGATATGATGCTCGAGTGGTTGCGGTCGCGCAATACCATACGCTCCACTCTATCCACGATGGGGGCTCGCCAGGTGGGCGATGTGTGTATGCGGCCACCGTCGGTCCAGTTCTTGTGGAACTCCACGTCGGCCTCGTCCATATGGTAGATGCCAAGATAGTCCATCATAGCATTCATCTTGGGGCTGCGGGGATAGTGGCTCGAACGCAGTGTGTTCACATTGGCCTGCTTCATCATAATAAGGTCGTTCCACATAGTTTCCGTGCTCACGGTGCGGCCTGTTATGGGGTGTGTATCCTGTGCATTCACGCCCTTCATAAGAACACGCTTGCCGTTTACAAGGAATTGTCCGTTTGCGATGGTAAAATTGCTGAAGCCGTATTTTGTGGAGAAGGCGCACTCCTCATTGCCGTCGGCATCCTTCTGCACCACCTCCACTGTGTAGAGTGTGGGCGAGTCGCTTGTCCAGGGTGCAAGGCCGGTGAGCCCCTCGAATGTGAGCGACAGGGTTTTGCTCTTTTCGCTTGCAAGGAACGATGCCGCACCCTCGAGAGTACCCATTAGTGTACCGTCGGGGGCAATGAGCCTTGCTTCGTACTGTTTTGCAACCTCCAGGCCGTCGCGGTTGTCAAGCGCGAGCTGCACGGTGAGGCTACCTGCGGTGGCAGAGGCATTAAGAGCACTGCTTATGTAGTGGTCGCGAACGAACACTTTGGGAACTGCCATAAGATATACATCGCGGTGTATGCCACTCATATGCCACATATCCTGGCCTTCGAGGTACGAGCCGTCGGTCCAGCGGATTACACGTACCGAGATATTGTTGTCGCCTGTTCTCACATAGCTGCTTACATCGAACTCGGCATCCATATTGCCACCCTCGGTGTAGCCCACATATTGGCCGTTCACCCATACATAGGCCGCAGAATAGATACCGTCGAAGTGGAGCAGAACGCGCTCGTTCTCCCAACCTGCGGGGAGGGTGAAATTGCGACGATAGCTACCCACGCTATTGTCTATGCCGCTGCGCATTGTGATGTAGGGAGGATTGTCGGCAAAGGCGTAATCTACGTTTATATAGTATGGGGTACCGAAACCATACATCTCCAAACAGCCGGGAACAGGAATATCGGCCCAAGAGGAGCAATCGACATCGTCGGCATAAAAACCGTTATGAGGGATATTGTATTCGTCCTCTATAACCGCCCACTGCAGTTTCCAGGTGCCGTTAAGGCTCATCCAACGGCTGCTGCCAATGGGAGCTACCCAGGGAGTGGCGTAGTATGAGTCGGCGCGCATAGCCTCCGTGGACCGGTAGGGCATATATGTGGCGTGGCCGCGCTCCTTATTCTCCTCAAAGACGGTTTCATCCTGCCAATAGATGCCTTGCGGCAGCTTGGCCGTGTTCACCATTTTGAAACGGAAATGGGTGTCGGTGTTTGCAGCATCGGTTGTTAAATATACACCACCCTCGGCATTAACCGCCATATAATAGTATTCGAACGAAGGGTTCCATTTAGAGCCCACATTTTTGCCCACCTTCAGCTGATATGCGGCATCGGCAACCTTGACAACCTCGAACATCTGGTTCCAGTTGGGAGTGGTTTCATTTACATCGCGTGTCCATTGCAATGGTGTCTGTTTGTTGTCGAGCGCAGCATCGATGCACTTGCCGCAGTTTACATTATAAAGTTGGTACCACGCTGTACTGCCACCCTGATACATAGGTGTGGCAAGTTTCCACATCTGGCCATAAGAATCCTCGTTGAGTTCTTCGGTGACTATGAGGGCATCGTTATCCATATTGCCGCCATTTGAGAGCACGCCACCGTGGGTAACGCTCTCTATTGTGTATGTGAGGTATGGCAAGGGGATTGTATTCTCCTCGGCACTCACAACCTCTTGCAGCACAAAATAGGTGGCGGTATTGGTGAGTTCATTCTGCATCCATAGTTCACCGCTGGCATACTCGGTGACTGCAAGTGTGGGATCGGCCGCACAAAGCAACTGCACTGCCGAGCCTGCGATACCGGGGGAGTGGATTTTGAACACCTGGTTTTGGTTGTTCATATTGGGTTTCCACTGGAGCAGGCAGCCCGCTTTTTCGGCACTAAGTGCCATATCTATGCACTGGCGCGAAGCCACGTTCATAAGACCGTAGCTCTCGCCGGCTCCATCACTTATGATAGCCCATTGTTGGTTATCATCGGCCTGGTCATATTCACCCATAACTACCGGTGCATCGGCCGCAGGGTTACCATTGTTTGTAATGGCCTTGCCTGTGGTGTAAGAGACGATGCGGTAGATACTGCCCACTGTCTGCGCTGTGGCTGCAATGGCAACCACAACTGCAAGTAATGTAAAAAACAGCCTTTTCATAATTGGTTGATTTATCTATTATCGGGTTTATAATTTGCGTATGATTCGCTATATAAAACAAATATAGATAAATATTTTATTAACTATATAAAAAGCCGTTAATTTTCTATATTTTTAACAAAGCGCTGAATGTACGTAACAGCAGAAACAGGTCTTTCGGTAATCTTCTTCGTACGCTGTATATAATACTGATTTTAGCTTTAATGGACTACAAATTTCAGACCATTACCTATATATACCCCTTTAGGCAACTGTTTCAGTTGCTCTGGTGTTGCATTGGGAACATATAGGGAGCCGTTGAGCATATATACATCAATGGTTACAGCCGAGGATTCTTCCACAACAATATCTTTAACAGCGGACATTGTATGCAACTCGTCATTTATCCATCTTACCCTGTTATCGAACCAGGTTGATATGAATTCCACCTCCTCATTTGTAGTTTTTGTGGGGGTATAGCGCGACCAGCGCTTGTCATCTAATTTGCGACTGATATCTATATCGGCTCCTATTGAGTCTCGAAAATTAGATATAAAATCCACTACATCATCATAGAGCGTGGGAGAAATGTTATACCATATTTGTTTATATTCATCGGTAAATGTTCTATCATCGAGCAGATATTTGTAATAAAACTTGTAATTACCGCTGTGTTGTTGCGACCACTCGTTCTCGCGTTTGAATATATCATCAAAGTCCCACAAAGGCCCCATCTCAAGCAATGTGGAATTGTGATGGCCCGGTATGTAGTCGTATTTTACAAGATACCTATTGGAACCTACCGCATCAAGAGTTCCCAAGATATCGTGTCCCAAAAGCCAAGCAGCAAAAGAGTTCACATCAATATAATCATAAATCAAATCTTCATTGGATAACGCATCCTCAACTTCCAAGATGTAATTTCTTATGTTTTCATAGGTAAGCGGTGAAATATCATCGGAATTGGGGCTTTTGAAAGTATAGCTCATTTGGGAAGGAAGTACATCTCCCGGGAAGCTCACAGTTTCATTCCACCAATAGGCATCGTCCTCTATAATAAAACCGGTATTTATAATATCGCAACGCCCCTCTTCAACCTCTATCGACTCCGTGAGCACATAGCAACCCTTATAATCATTATTAATGACTAAATTTACATAGGCATATTTGGGAGTCCAACTCTGCCCTACCAATTCTGACACCTTAAAACCAACAGGAACATTTAGCGTGGTTCCCTCGCGCAGCAGCAGCCAATCTTTGTCTTTGTATTTTTCTTCTTCACGAAAAAGCAAATCGGCCTTCTTTTCAAGATTTATCTTATAAGGTTTTTTGTTCCACAATGCACTTGTGTTACCTCTTTGCCTTATTCGCATTCCCGATTTATTATCCATATACTCACCGCTGTCGTAAAGCACTGAATCGCCTATAGTAATGACCAAACGCCCATTAACATACTCATTACCGGCAAGTGCCACTCCCACGCATCCTTCCGGAGCATAAACCGGATATCCTTGAGGCTCGGTGCCATCGGTGGTGGTTATGGTGAAAAGTGGAATTTTTAATGTCTGTAACAGGGAATCGGGTTGTTTTTGCGCAACCACAGGAGAGATATTACACAATAATATATTAAGTATTATGATAAATTGTAATGCGTTTTTCATAGTCGTTCATCGTGAATTTATGTTTAACCTTAATATAGAGCAGTTTCGCTCCACGCAGTGGGTAATGAATCTATTATATCGCTTGCTATCAAGGCTGTTTCACCCACCCGGGCAGCAGCAATGTCACCTGCAAAGCCGTGTATGTAAACACCAAGCTGCGCTGCCGAGGGTGCATCCATCCCTTGTGCCAAAAGAGCGAGCAGAATACCCGTGAGGGTGTCGCCGCTGCCACCTGTGGCCATTCCGGCATTGCCCGTGGTGTTAAAGGAGACTGTTCCCTGCGGGGTGACAACCGCGCTGTATGCCCCTTTGAGTACAATGCATATATTATTCTCGCGGGCCAGCACCATTGCCCGTTGTAACCTTTCGTAGGAACTGCAGCAGTCACCTGCAAGACGGGTGAACTCACCTATGTGCGGAGTGATGATGCTACCCTGTGGCAGGCGGGAAAGATACTCCCTGTTGCGCGAAAGGATATTAAGCGCATCGGCATCCACCACCATTGGAACGCGGCAAGCATCGATGAGCGCAAGCAGGGCATCTTCTGTAGCAGGTGCCTGCCCAAGACCGGGCCCCACAGCCACTGCCGTATATTTGTCGGCGACGGGTGGTGCCGATATATATTGTTCGCCAAAGGATGGAATGGTCATAGCCTCGGGAACACTGCGCTGCACTATTTCGTTATTGCAATGTGGAACGCACAACGTGAGCAACCCCACACCCGAACGGAGCGCCGCACGGGCAGCCAGCACCGATGCCCCTGCCATACCCTCGCTGCCTGCCACAAGAAGGGCACGGCCGAAATTGCCTTTGTGGGCGTGCTTTGCACGGCGGGGCAACAGTGGTTTTATATCTGCAAGGGTAGTAATATAATAGGGGGTGGGTTCATTATCCATAGCCTCTTTGCTCAACGAAATGTCGAGCGTTTCGAACACCCCCACATAGGGAGCATTCTCGGCAAAAAGCATAGATAGTTTGGGAAACTGCAAGGTGTATGTAACCGTGGCCTTTACAATATTTGAATAGTTGTTGCCGCTGTTATCCTCGCCCATAAGCCCCGATGGTATATCTATTGCCACCACATCGCAGGGCAGGCTGTTTATGTATTTTATAACCGTGGCATAAAGCCCCTCAACGGGGCGTGTGAGACCGCTGCCGAAAAGGCCGTCTATGACAACCGCGCCGGGCACCATTTGCGGCGGAGTGAAACTGCCGCACACAAAATGCAAGGTGAGTGCAAACAGCCCGCCTGCAGCCATTGCCTGCAAGGAGTGCAGGTTGGTTGCACAATCGGGCGAAAGGCGCTCGGCAGGCGCCACCAACCACACATCCACCTTATGACCACCGACAGCAAGCATACGGGCAACGGCAAGCGCATCGCCGCCATTGTTCCCCTGCCCTGCAAAGATGGCAAAAGGGCCCTGCGGATAGCGCGCGAGAATAGCGCGTGTGAGGGCCGCAGCCGCCCGCTCCATAAGCATTATGGAGGAGATTGGTTCGTGCTCTATGGTGTAGGCATCTATGCGTTTGACTGCTGCCGTGGGGAATATTTTCATCTGTCTGCTTTTTTGTGCGAAGATAGCCTAAAGAGGCTGACTAAAAAGTATTTTTTAGCAGCCTCATTTTCAGGGAGATGAATAAAAAGATGTAGTTTAAGGCTTGCGCAGCCTGAAAAACCGCAGTTTACTGGGCGTAAATGAGGATTTTGAAGGCAAGCGTAACGCA
>JAFVSR010000022.1 GCA_017503645.1 Bacteroidaceae bacterium
CAGATGATGGCCGACAAGATAGAGGTGTCCACAACCTTGCCTGCCAACGGCAAGCCCGAACACGTCTATACTATGGTGAATGGTAACAATGTCTATTCGAATGCATTGACCGCTCCCACACAGACAGCCGAAAAGTATGGCCTTTTTGCATTTTATGCAGTAGATGGCGTTGAAAATGCCTACTACATATACAGCCATAATGGTAAAAAATGGTTGACATACACACCTGCCGCAAGCTACAATAACGGTAAAGATTTCGTGAAGCTGAGCGACACAAAGCCCGAAAGCTATTTCCTTGTTGAGAATTATTCGGGCGATAATTATCAAATCCGCCCCTTTACCACATCGGGTGGGCACGACAAGTATGTAAACTGGTACCAGGGCGTGGGTGGCAACCCTTATGACGGCACAAACACGCTCGGTCTTTGGCAGCAGGATGCCAATACCGATGCAGGCAGCCGCTACCTTTTTACCGAGGTTATAACAATCGAGCGTGTATATACCATAAGCATCCCCGATGGAAACACCATAAAGATTGGCGACGAAACATTTGCCAATGGCGATACATACACCATTGAGGGCTCGGTGTCAAAGAGCGACATCACAGTGGTTGCTCCCGAGGGACAGTTTGCAACGGTAGCTGTTGATGATGAGGCTGCCACCATTACTGTGAACTTTGCAACGCTTCCCATGCTCCCCCTTTGCCAGACATACACCAATGCCGTTGTCTATCCCGCGCAGCAGGATGCCGTGGGTGCAGCCGTGGCCACAGAGGATAACGGCACATACGTGTTTAGTAACAATGTGCTTGCTGCAGGCTTTATGAAGGTGGGCAATGCCATCTACTTTGCGGGTTCAAACGCAATGGACCTTGTAGCCGGCACCGAAATCTTCAGCGTAGCCTTTGGTAATGGCGACAATGTATATGCATCGAGTATGAAACTCAATAGCGTGGAGTTGCAAGACCTCGCTGCCAACCCCAATGCAGTTGGTGGTGCCGAGCATTTTGCAGGCAAGCAGCTTGTTGCAAACTACGAATATACCTACAAAGAGAAGAAGGTGGAAATCGTATGGCGTGCAGTGCTGCGCGACGGCAGCCACTATCTGCGCACCGAAATGGACCTCCACGGTGTTGACGATGTGGATATGTTCAATATCATACCTCTTATGTACAACGTGGATACCAAGGCAGCCGGCTCAACACCCGCAGTTGTGGGTAACACCCGCGGTGCAGTGCTTATGAGCAACAAAATATTTGCCGGTCTCGAAACTCCTACAGCCTACAATACCGTGGGCGGTGCATCGGGCGAGGAGGATAACTACAACCTCACCACCGCAATGGACCCCATTTCTCTTACAAAAGATTCTTGGGTGCAGGTTGCCGATGCCGATGTTCCCAACCGCATAGTTGAGGCGATAGGTGTAGATTATCCCAATATCTATGCATACTGTCACGAGGGCCTCGAGCTCAAGGCGAACCAGAAGGTAGAGGTTCTCGTTGAGTATGTGAGTGGTGCCAACCGTTTGAACCTCGGTGGCGTGGATATCCTCGATGACAACAATTCAATTGCAGCCAACGACTACCACAGCGGTTACACAGGTACAGCCAAGAGCAACAACAGCTTCAGCTTCATTGCTCCCAACGACGGCACATTCACACTCCGCGTAATGATTGAGAACAAGAGCGAGGCTATCACGGCATCGAGCAAAATTACAGTGAAGATATACACACCCAAAGAGGGCGTTGTAATAAATGCCGATGTAGTGGGTATTCAGGGCCGTTGGAGCCGCAATACCACATTGCAGGCAGGCGAAACCTGGAAGGTGGGTGCCGTTGTAGGTCTTGTGGCGCAGGACGGCTCGCAGGACGAGGCCAATATCCACGACACACAGAAACGTCGTTCATTCCTCGCATACAGCGAGCGCGAGCGTGCTGTGCCCTGGCGTGCATTCCCCCACTATAACAGCTGGTACGAGCTTAACATCAACCGCAACAACGCAGCTCCCGGTAGCGAACACACCAACTTCACTTCTGAAGACATAGAAGATGTTCTCCAGAATTGGAAGACCGCTTTCTACGACCGTTACGGCCACGGCCCGGTAGCCTTTGTTATTGACGATGGTTGGGACAACTACGGCCCCTGGACATTCCACAGCGGCTTCCCCGATGAGATGCGTCCTATGGCACGCCTTGCCGAGGAGATGGGTGCCGGTGTAGGTGCCTGGTTAGGCCCTGTTGGTGGTTATGGCCAGAGCGGTAACTACCGCCGTGCATACTGGAATGCAGAAAATCGTGGCGGTATGCAGTTGTCCAACCCCGCATACTATCAGGCATTCAAGGATGCTGCATACAACCTTGTAAAGAACCAGGGCGACTATAAATTCTTCAAGTTCGACGGTATCTCGGCACAGTTTACATCGGTAGGTCCCGATCCGGGCGACACAGGTAACGAGAATGCCGAGGGTATCATCCGCCTCGAGCGCTATGTGCGCGAGGAGTTGCGCGAGGATATCTTCTTCAATACCACCGTAGGTACCTGGGCAAGCCCCTTCTGGTATCAGATAAGCGATGCCACCTGGCGTCAGGAGAACGACCACGACCGCATTGGTAACAACACCCTCAAACGCGAGAACTGGATTACCTACCGCGACCGCCTTGTATATCAGAACTACGTGACCAACTCACCCATCTGCCCCATCAACACATTGATGACTCACGGCTTTATGCTCACACAGTTTGGTCCTCCCGCAGGTGACGAGCGCGATTACGATGCTGTGCTCCGCGAGATGCGTTGCGCATTTGTTTGCGGCTCGGGTGTAGTGGAACTTTATGTCGATTATGCATTGCTCAACAGTATCAACAACGGTCAGTTGTGGGCCGACATTGCAGAGTGCATCGCATGGCAGAAACGTAATGCCGATGTATTGCCCGATACTCATTGGGTAGGTGGTAACCCCTGGACAGGCAGCGCTGCACAGGTTTACGGTTGGGCCTCTTGGAACGGTACAAAATCTACACTTGCACTGCGCAACGGCAGCAACGACCAAAAGAACTTTACATTCACATTGCGCAAGGCACTTAATATCCCCGCAAATGTAAACGGCAGCATAGTATTGTGTTCGTCATTCGCTTCGCAGGCTGCACTTGCAGGCCTCACCGAGGGCCAGGCCATCAACATCGACGATGAACTCACCGTTACACTGCCTGCAAGCTCGCTCTTCTGTTTCGACGGTATTGATGCCGCCGCAGCTGTTGCTCCTGTGGAAAGCATAGCACTTGCAACAGAGAACAATGCCGTGGAGGTAGCGCTCAACCGCACAATGGTTGTAACAGCAACCGTGAACCCTACCGAGGCAACATTCCACGCCCTTGAGTGGACAACAAGCGATGCAAGCATCGCCGCAGTGAACAACGGCCTTGTTCAGCCTGTTGCCGAGGGCGAGGTTACCATCACTGCCACAGCAAAAGACGGTTCGGGTGTTTCGGCATCGGTTACAATAAAGGTTACTCCCAAAATTGTGGAGCCCTATGCAACCAACTTTGACAAGAATATGAACCCTGCGAAAACACACCGTTATATAACAGCTATCGAGTTCACCGAGGATGGCGCCGACACACAGACCATTGCAATAGGTTCGGCAAGACCTTATTTCGACAAAACAGCCGATGAGGCCGCTGTGCTCACCTGCTCTCCTTCTGCAACCATTAACGCAGCTATAAAAATATCGGGTGGCTGGATGAACGGCTACGTATATATCGACTACGACAACGATGGCCAATTCTCGTTCAACGACGGCACCACCGACCAGAGCGGTACCGATGTGGCATCGTTCAGTTTCTACACCGGCAGCTTCACCGACGATGCTAACGGTGGTGTGAACTCGGCAGGCGAGTCCTTGACAGGCAGTGCACGTAACACAATGGCTTTGCCCTCGTTCACGGCTCCCGACACCGAGGGCGACTACCGCATTCGTTTCAAAATGGACTGGAACAGTATTGATGCCGGCGGCCAGATAGCTGCCGACGGCACCTGCCTTGGTGCCAACGGTTTCCTTGCCAACAGCGGTACTATTGTAGATGCCACCCTGCGCGTAGTTTCTGCCACAGGCATTGAAATAGTGGAGGCCGAGGATGGCGAAGCAGAGCTTTACGACCTCAGCGGACGCAAACTCAAAGCAGCTCCTGCAAAGGGTATGTACATTATGAATAACAAGAAGGTGGTTAAGTAGCCAATCTTCCATATCCCCCCTACAAAAAATGTTGCAGCCGTGTGCGGCTGCAACATTTTTTTTGTCGGTATGGGAATCTGCTAACAGAAGAGCAGAATCATAAGCTGTGCGGTGAGGATGCGCAAGAACATAGCAAGCGGATAAACCGTGGCGTATCCCACCGACGCCTTGTCGCTGCTCTTGTCCTGCTCGTTGGCAAAGGCAAGTGCAGGCGGGTTGGTACACGAGCCCGACATCACACCAATGAGTTTTATGTAGGGAATCTTAAAGCAGTAACGGCCCACGGTGCCTGCAATGAGCAGTGGCACAATGGTGATGATAGCACCATAGAGCACCCACCACATACCTCCGTTGTTCACAATGGTATCCACAAAGCCCTTGCCGGCCTCCAAGCCCACGCAAGCGAGGAACAGCGAAATACCTATCTCTCTTATCATAAGGTTGGCACTCATAGTGGTGTATGTAACCAATTTAAGTTTGGGGCCAAAGTAACTCAATAAAATGGCCACCACTAGCGGACCGCCTGCAAGGCCCAGTTTCACAGGCTGCGACATACCGGGAATGAAAATGGGCAGACTGCCAAGTGTGCAACCAAGTGCAATGCCAATGAATATGGGTATGAGGTTGGGGTGGTCCAAGTGCTTGCGCGAGTCGCCAAGCACTCTTTTAACGCTGTTTACCGAGCTCTCCATACCCACAACGGTAACCACATCACCCATCTGCAGGCGCAAGTCGGGTGCTGCCACCAGGTCTATACCCGCGCGGTTCACCCTGGTTAGGTTCACTTTGAAGTTCTGTCGCAAGCTCAGCTTTGCAAGATGCACGCCGTTGAGCTTGGGGTTGGTAACAATAATCTTGCTCGAGAGGAACTGCGCACCGCTCTTGTCCCAGTTCACAATGCACTCGCGGCCGAAAAGCTCAAGCACCTCCTCGCGGAATGCAGGCTTCACAATAACCAATAACTTGTCGCCCACCTGCAATGTACTCTTGGAGTTGGCTATCTCTATCTCGTATGTGGCGCTGTGCAATATTCTCGACACTACAAAATCATATTTCTTTGCGCTGCGTATCTCCTCCAAGGTTTTCCCTGCCACACCCGGGTTCAGCACCTCAATGGTCATAGGCTCCACGTTCAGTTCCTTGCCATCGATGTTGGTTGCAGGGGTAATGTCCTTGCGGTAGAAAAGGCTCTTTATTGCCAACATCGACAATATGCAACCAATAACACCAAGAGGGTAGGCCACGCTGTAGCCCAGTGCAATGTCAGTAGCCGACGAGCCTGTTATCTCCCTGTAGGTCTGCTGTGCGGCACCAAGTCCCGGGGTGTTTGTCACAGCACCCGACAGAATACCGGTGACGGTGGTTATGGGCGTGTCGGTGGCAAAGTGTACGCCTATGGCGGTGAGCACGTCGCAAAGCACTATTATACAGGTGATTGCGCATAGTGCGAGGCCGCCCGCCTTAAAGCTTGAGAAGAATCCCGGCCCCACCTGTAAACCTATTGAAAACACAAACAGTATGAGGCCGAACTCCTTTACAAAATGCAACAAGTCGCCGTTCAGTGTGTAGCCGAAGTGCGAAAACACTATTCCCACGAACAGAATCCAGGTTACTCCAAACGATATGCCGGCCACCTTAAGCCTGCCGAGCATTATTCCAAAACCCACCGTGAGTGCAAGTATTATCATAGAGTGGGCTATGCCGCCGCTCCATTGGCCTTGCGCTCCTTCCAAAAGTGTAAGTATAAATTCCATATTTTCAGTGTTTTGCGTCGTCTTTAACGCGTGAAACGTCTTGATGTTTGCTCTTAACTCTTTTTCGGCTGCAAAGTTAGTGCTAATTATTTTATAATATATCTTAATTCGTTCGTTAATTTCTATAGAATCAATCGGTATTGCTAATAGCTGCCCTCTTCAAAACCAACAACATTGTAAGAAAATGGCAAAAAACACCTCTTTTTATTATAAAAGATGCCAATTTTCTCTTATTTTTTTTGTTCCACTGAAAAAAAGAGTTTATTTTTGCGGTCTATTAGCCATTGCGGCAGCAATAGCCGCCGCAGGTGTTAAAACATAAATAATTAAGAGAATGCACACAATATCCATTAACCTGCTTAACGTGGTCGTCCTATTGCCGAAAATGGGATGAGATGGGCTGTGTGTATGCAAAAACGTGCCTTTCTCTGTACAATGAGGAGGGCTTTTTTATTACTATGCGAGGGTGGCTTGCCACCCCATAACAAAAAAATGATATGAAGATACAGTTAAGAAGCGCACAATGCACCGAAGGCCGTCGTATGGCCGGTGCCAGAGCCTTGTGGATTGCAAACGGTATGAAACGCGAGATGTTTGGCAAGCCCATCATAGCCATAGCCAACTCGTTCACACAGCTTGTTCCCGGTCACACACACCTGCACGAGGCAGGCCAGATAGTTAAGCGCGAAATAGAAAAGCTCGGTTGCTATGCAGCAGAGTTCAATACCATAGCCATAGACGATGGCATTGCAATGGGCCACGACGGTATGCTCTATTCGTTGCCCTCGCGCGACATCATTGCCGACAGCGTGGAGTATATGTGCAACGCCCACAAGGTAGATGCCCTTGTGTGCATATCGAACTGCGACAAAATCACCCCGGGAATGCTTATGGCCTCTATGCGCCTTAACATCCCCACCGTGTTTGTATCGGGAGGCCCTATGGAGAAGGGCACCTGGAAGGGTGAGAACCTCGACCTCATATCGGCAATGGTAAAGGCTGCCGACACAAGCGTGAGCGACGAGGAACTTGCCGAGGTTGAAAAGCGCTCTTGCCCCGGTTGCGGTTGCTGCTCGGGTATGTTCACAGCCAACTCGATGAACTCGCTCACCGAGGCCATCGGTCTTTCGCTCCCCGGCAACGGCACCATCCTTTCAACCCACACCAACCGTGTGCAGCTGCTCAAGGATGCCGCCAAACAGATAGTAACCAATGCACTCAAATATTACGAGGAGGGCGACGAGAGCGTGCTGCCCCGCAGCATAGCCGTGCGCGATGCCTTCCTCAATGCAATGACACTCGATATTGCAATGGGTGGCTCCACCAACACCATTCTTCACCTGCTTGCAGTGGCACAGGAGGCCGGTGTGGACTTTAAGATGGCCGATATCGACCGTTTGAGCCGCCGTGTTCCCTGCTTGTGCAAGCTGGCACCCAACGGCCCCAAATACAGTGTTCAGGACTGTGGTCGTGCAGGCGGCATCATCGGTATTATGGGCGAGCTTGCCAAGGGCGGCTTGCTGAACACATCGCTCAAGCGTGTGAACGGTGCAACCCTTGCCGAGGATATCAAAAAGTACAGCATAACAGGCAGCACCATAGATGCCGAGGCAAAGCGCATCTACAGCACCGGCCCCGCCAATGTGTTCTGCAACCAAATGGGTGCGCATAGCGAGAACTACGAAACCCTTGATACCGACCGCGAGAACGGTTGCATACGCTCGCTCTCCCACGCCTACACCAAGGACGGCGGCCTTGCAATCCTCTTTGGTAACATAGCACAAGACGGCTGCGTGGTAAAGACAGCCGGTGTTGACGAGAGCATATGGAAATTCACAGGCACAGCCAAAGTGTTCGACTCGCAGGATGCAGCCGTTGAGGGCATCTTGGGTGGCGATGTAAAGGCAGGCGACGTGGTAGTCATCGTGTACGAGGGCCCCAAAGGCGGCCCCGGTATGCAGGAGATGCTCTATCCCACCTCATATATAAAGTCGCGCCACTTGGGCAAGGAGTGTGCCCTCATCACCGACGGCCGTTTCAGCGGCGGCACATCGGGCTTGAGTATAGGTCACATATCGCCCGAGGCAGCGGCAGGCGGCAACATAGGTAAGTTGCGTGACGGCGACATCATTGAGATAGATATCCCCGCGCGCACCATTAACGTGAAACTTACCGACGAGGAGCTGGCTGCCCGCGAAATGCTCCCCCTCACACGCAACCGCGTCATTTCAAAGAGCCTCAAGGCATATGCCAACATGGTGAGCTCAGCCGACAAGGGTGGTGTAAGGATAATTGGCGAATGAGGCAATGTTGGTGTCATTCTGACGACCGCAGGGAGGAAGAATCTCGGCTGTGTAGGAGATTCCTCACATACGTTCGGAATGACAAAACAAAGTTTTGTTACCGACAAGTTTTGCGGCAATGTCGCACCGCACGGGTTGCGAAGAAGCAAAACGAGCCAATATGCTGAGTGAACCTTTGTAAATGTCATTCTGACGACCGCAGGGAGGAAGAATCTCGGCCGTGTAGGAGATTCCTCACATACGTTAGAAATGGCAACGTGCTTAAAACGATACATATATTGATAGAAAAATATACATTGAAAACTGATAACCGATGAAGAAAGAACTAATAACAGGTGGCGAAGCGCTGCTGCGTTCATTGAAGAACGAGCAGGTAGATACAATCTTCGGCTACCCCGGCGGCTCCATTATACCGGTGTTCGATGCGTTGTACGACTACCGTGAGGATTTTCACCAGGTACTCGTGCGCCACGAGCAGGCGGCAGTGCACGCAGCGCAAGGCTACGCGCGCAGTTCGGGCAAGGTAGGTGTCTGCATCGTTACCAGCGGCCCGGGTGCCACAAACACCCTCACAGGCATTAGCGATGCAATGCTCGACAGCACCCCCATAGTAGTGATAGCAGGGCAGGTGAGCTCGGCAGTGCTTGGCACCGATGCCTTTCAGGAGATAGACCTTGTGGGCGTTACACAGCCCATTTCCAAGTGGAGCTACCAGATACGCAATGCCGAGGATGTAGCCTGGGCAGTGTCGCGTGCCTTCTACATAGCAAGCACAGGCCGTCCCGGCCCCGTAGTGCTCGACTTCACCAAGAACGCGCAGGTGTCACAGACGCTCTACGAACCCATAAAAGTAGATAGCGTGCGCAGCTACGTGCCCTATCCCAAACCCAATATGCAGTGCATCAAAGAGGCGGCCGACCTCATCAACCGTGCCAAGCGCCCCTTCGCAGTAGTGGGGCAGGGCGTGGAGCTTGGCGAGGCGCACAAGGAACTCATTGCCTTCCTCGAGAAGGGCGGTATTCCCGCGGCGCGCACCCTTATGGGCTTGTCGTCGCTACCGTCCGACCATCCTCTCTGTATGGGTATGCTTGGTATGCACGGTAACCTGGGTCCCAATGTCAACACCAACGAGTGCGACGTGCTCATAGCCATAGGTATGCGTTTCAGCGACCGTGTAACGGGCAAGCTCGAAACATATGCCAAGCAGGCAAAAATCATACACCTTGATATAGATAAAGTGGAGATAGACAAGAGTGTTCCCGTGGACATCCCCGTGCTGGGCGACTGCAAGGAGACACTCCCCCTCGTCACCGAACTGCTCAACGAGAACAGCCACAAGGAGTGGATAGCCACCTTTGGCGACCTCGACAAGATAGAGAACGAAAAGGTGATAGAGAAAGCCCTCAACCCTGTTGACGGCCCCATACTTATGGGCGAGGTGTGCCGCAAGGTGAGCGAGGCCACAAACAACAATGCCATTCTGGTAACCGACGTGGGCCAGAACCAGATGTTTGCCGCACGCTATTTCAAATACAAAGAGCCCCACAGCATCATCACATCGGGTGGCTTGGGCACAATGGGCTTTGGCCTTCCCGCGGCAATGGGTGCCACAATGGGCGCTCCTCACCGCACCGTTTGCTACTTTGCAGGCGACGGCGGTTTCCAGATGAACATACAGGAGCTTGGCACCATTATGGAACAGCACTGCCCCGTGAAGATGATAGTGATGGACAACAGCTACTTAGGAATGGTGCGCCAGTGGCAGCAACTGTTCTACGACAACCGCTGCTCGTGGACACCTATGTGTAACCCCGACTTCTGCAAGATAGCCGAGGCTTACGGCATACCGTCGCGTTTCGTTAAGGACCGCAGCGAGCTCGATGCCGCCATCAAGGAAATGGTTGAAACCCCGGGTGCCTTCCTGCTGAACGTGGTAGTACGTGCCGAGGACAATGTGATGCCTATGATGCCTCTTGGCGCATCGGTTTGTGAGATGATTTTAGAGTAATGCTTATGGAGAAGAAACTATATACCGTTATTGTATATTCCGAGAACATTGCCGGAATGTTGAACCAGGTGACAGCCGAGTTTACCCGTCGCCAGATGAATATAGAAACCTTGAACGTTTCCTCTTCAAACGTAGAGGGCGTTCACCGCTACACCATATCTCTGTGGACCACCGAGTGGCTCATACAGCGCGTGACCAAGCGCCTGGAAAAGAAGGTGGACATATTGCGTGCCTACTATTTCACCGACAACGAGATATTTATGCAGGAGGTTGCGCTCTATAAGCTGTCCACCCCCCGATTGCTCGAAAACAAGCAGATATCTAAAATAATACGCCACAACAACGCCCGTGTTATAGAGATAAACTCGGCATACACCGTGGTGGAAAAGACCGGAAAGACCGATGCCGTGCTCAGCCTCTACAAGGAGTTTGCAGCCGAGCAGTGTGTGCTGCAGTTCGTTAAGTCGGGCCGCGTGGCCATTGTGCGCGATGCAAACGTAAACCTCAGCGAGAACCTCTTCGACGAGGACTCGATACGCAGCAAGGTGAAGGGGTAGCGGCCCTGTAGGGGCATACCCGCGGTGGAGGAGTATTGACAATACCCGCGGGCAGTTTTAACGAACTCCCTCCCCCTTCGGGTACTCCCTCTTAAAGAGGGAGAGCATTAGCAAAATAACTCCTCCTCTAAGTAGAGGAGGGGGACCGCCCCGCGGTGGAGGAGTATAAATAAAACAATAAAACCCTCCTCAATAGAGGATTTTAACATAAAAACAAAAAACAATAAATAAACCAAATTAAATTACAATTATGGCAGAAATGAATTTTGGCGGAGTAATCGAAAACGTAATTACTCCCAAAGAGTTTTCACTCGAGAAAGCTCGTGAGATTTTGAAAGACGAAACAATTGCAGTGCTCGGTTATGGTGTGCAGGGCCCCGGACAGGCTTGCAACCTGCGCGACAACGGTTTCAACGTAATCGTAGGTCAGCGCCCCGGCAGCACATACGACAAGGCCGTTAAAGACGGTTGGGTTCCCGGTGAGACACTCTTCTCTATCGAGGAGGCTGCCGAGAAGGGTACCATCGTATGTATGTTGCTTTCAGACGCTGCACAGATTGCAGTATGGCCCAAAGTTAAACCCTACCTCACAGCAGGCAAGGCTCTCTACTTCTCACACGGCTTCGGTATCAACTGGAGCGACAGAACAGGCATCGTTCCCCCCGCCGACATCGACGTTATTATGGTAGCTCCCAAAGGTTCGGGTACATCGTTGCGCACAATGTTCCTCGAGGGCCGCGGCTTGAACTCATCATACGCTATCTATCAGGATGTAACAGGCAAGGCACTCAACCGCGTATTGGCATTCGGTATCGGTATCGGTTCGGGTTATATGTTCGAGACCACATTCCAGCGCGAGGCTGTATCGGACCTCACCGGTGAGCGTGGTTCATTGATGGGTGCCATTCAGGGCCTCCTCCTTGCACAGTACGAGGTATTGCGCGAGAATGGTCACACACCCTCTGAGGCTTTCAACGAGACAGTAGAGGAGCTCACACAGTCGCTTATGCCTCTGTTTGCAAAGAACGGTATGGACTGGATGTATGCCAACTGCTCTACAACAGCACAGCGTGGTGCTCTCGACTGGATGACTCCCTTCCACGATGCCATCAAGCCCGTAATGTACCAGTTGTACGACTCAGTTAAGACAGGTAAAGAGGCTCAGCGTTCAATCGACTCTAACTCACAG
This sequence comes from Bacteroidaceae bacterium, assembly GCA_017503645.1. GTDB lineage: Bacteria > Bacteroidota > Bacteroidia > Bacteroidales > Bacteroidaceae > HGM04593. The sequence goes on from JAFVSR010000022.1 coordinate 12,042, forward strand.
CCCGACTATCGCGAGAAACTCAATGCCGAACTCAAGGCTCTCCACGACAGCGAGATGTGGCGCACAGCCGAGGTTGTTCGTCAACTCCGTCCCGAGAACAAGTAATATCGGTATATATAATAAGGTATTGGGCAGCGCCGCGTGGCGCTGCCCAATATTTTTTTGGTATTTATATAGCCGTTCCTGTCACAATCCGGCTCCTCCTGATGAGGAGCAGTTTAATGCCCCTACAACAGACAGCCGTGCTCGGCATAATGCACGTTTGCTTGCCGTGGGTAATATGTCTTGCTGTAAAGTTTTCGGTGCTGATTATCGGTTATTCTCTCAATTAAATTATATTTTTTATGTACTTTCTATGCCGATAGAAAGTACCAAAATTCGTGCCAGCGAGTGGGAGCAAGCTTGCTTGCACACGCAACGAGCGCAGCCGAATTTCGTAAAACAAAGAACTCTGCGCATATGGTCGCTTTCTTAACGGAAAACGTAGCTGATGTTTTTGGGGTGTCCGGAATTAAATGAAATTTAATCGGCAATACTTGTAGCAATAGGTCGAGTGTAACGCGGGTTGCGAATAACAAGTATTGCCAACTTGTAAATTAAAACTACGCTCAAACATTCGCTTCGCGCAAGCTCGGCAGC
>JAFVSR010000023.1 GCA_017503645.1 Bacteroidaceae bacterium
CATGGCAACGAGAACCTCATTTATGTTAAGCCAAGCCCCTGTATTTGACAATATCAATTTCAATGGCGGTAACCTCTCCAGTGACGGAGGGGCTATTTTACTGCTCCAATATCTGCACCAGATACATCTCAGAGACAAGCTCTCTAAGATACCGTTTAATGATCAGAGACAATTGCCGGTTTTTTCCAATATCGATATCCTCTCTCAGTTGATCGGTAAAAATCTGCTCGGTTATTTCAATCAGTCAGATCAGTCAGTGTTGAATGATGATCCTCTTCTCTCCAGATATTTTTCCGCCTGCTCCCAACCAACGGTTTCACGCTTTTTCGACAGGGTGGGCAACGAGACGAACGTTGTCTTCAAAGAAGAAGTCACGCTGATGGCGTGCAAGCATGTGAATAAGCACGTCAATGCCCCAATCATAGATGCCGACTCTACTCTGCTGGAAACATACGGCAATCAGGAAGCCAGTGCATTTATCCATCACTACCAGGAGGTAGGCTATCATCCGATTCTTATCAATGAGTTCAGTTCAAAACTGCTTTTGTCCGCGCTGCTCAGAACAGGATCCGCTTATTCAGCGAATGGAATTATCGAAGAACTCCAGACTGTTTTTGCCCATTTGTATAATCGGGGTAATATTACACCACGCTTTTGCGGGGGCGCGTGTTGGTATATACATATATGCTCTTCAGGTAGAGCCCTTCGCGGTTTTTGGGATAGAATGTAACGAAAACCTGCCCCTTATCGCCAGGCTGTATATCATCCTTTGAGTGCGTTGCATAGGTGCAACCGCATTTCAAATAGAGGCCCTCTATGCGCATAGGCTTGTCGCCCGTATTCACTACATCGAACACACAGGTTACAGAATCGGTTGCTGCCGACAGGTTACCGAAATCGTGTACCTTTTTGGGCAGATGCACCTGAGCCTGCGCCGCCATATTGAGCGGCAACAGTAGAAAGCAGAATAATATGAATGTGATTTTGCTATTCATTGTGCCACGAAGATAGAACAATATAATCGAACTTACTTTATTACAAACTGTTTTTTTGCTATCTTGCTATTAAAAGATATTTCGTGGAACCATAACCAAACCAATACCCAAGAGCTCCACTGACGTTTGAGTATGGATTTCTATTATATCTAAAATATGGGTTACGGCCCACATCGACAAGGTTCATATAATCGTTCCAGAAACTATATGCAGAGGCATCTATTTGGGCATACTTCACGTGAATGATATCGCCACGCTGAATTTCGTAATAGCGCAGTTCCGAATTATAGATATTTAACGCAGGAATATCCAATGTTATTTCGGCCGGAAAACTATACTCCTCATCGTCTATGGTAGCAGTGTTTGATGAATAGAACATAGCATCGCGGCCGGCCACTTTTATAAAGAATTTGTAAAAGTTCTTTTCATCGGGGTTATCATTTATAACAGCCTTTATAGCGTTATCCTCATCTATATAAATTCGTTCAACCGAAACGGGGTTGGGAATTGTGGTGTATGCCTCGGCATAAAAATCCTCATATTTCACGGTGAGTTTGTATGTTTTACCCGGCTCGCCACGCATATCTCCCGTTGTGTAAACAAAGGGCGGATATAGGTTAGAATCGGTTTTACCGGTAAGCACCACCTCGCGTTCACCATCTGAAACAACCACCTTTGCCCACTTTATGAGGAAATCCTCCACCGCCGCAGCATCTTTACGGTCCGACGACACCGGTATAGTCCTGCTCAAAAATACCATAGGAAAGCCGCCGGCATCTATCCAACCCTCTACAACCATCTGAGGAGCAACGGTTATCATATCGTCCTCCGTGCACGATGGACAAAGCGTTGCAAATAACAAACATATTATAATATTATGTATCGTCTTTATCATATATTGCTAAAATTTATAATAAAAGCTTATTGACGGTAAAACTTTTACAAAGAAACTAAATCCGGAATAGTAGAATTTTCCTTCATAGAATTTCAAACGCTTATATATTTCATTATCGGACAGAAGCACGTTATATAAGGAGATATTTATCCCCATATTCTTTCCATTACGATTAACTATATCATAGTTGGCCGAAATATCAAGACGGGAGTATGGTTTTGTTCTGTTCGCATTGTGGGCACCAAATTCCGAAACGATATTACCATTAAGCAAATAAAAATGCTTGGGCGCCGTAAAGGGATTACCTGAGGCAAATACAAATACTGCGCCAAAGTCCCACTTTTTATTAAGACGATATGTAAGCAGAGCATTGAGTTCGTGTATTCGTTCGTGGTTAGCCGGTACATAACCACCACCATATATGGGGAATCTTCTTAAAGCTCTGCTATAGGTATAGGAGACCCAGCCGGTAAGAGCACCGCCATTCTTTTTAACCATCACATTAACACCATAATTCTTTCCATCGCCTCGTACTATCACATTATTTAATGAATACTCCTTATTATAGAAATCCAATGGCGTGGCATTATATTCTATTTGGTTAAACAACCTTTTGAAATATAGATTTAAGCCTACACTGTATTTGTTATTGAATAGGCTTTTTGAATATGCAAAATGGAATGAATGGGCTAAATATGGCTTCTTATCGACATCGCACGAAAACCAAAATTCCACCGGTAATCCCAAGCTTGTGAAACCGGTGTTCAGCAAGTATTGGCGTTGCAGCGCATACCCGGCCTCAAAGCACCCCACTCTACCCGTTTCGTACATTAGTTTTGCCGATGGGTTTACCGACCAGTGTCTGTAATCGGTTGTTCTGTTCACATACGCCACGCCTTTTGCGGCAAGTTCATAGGCAAAATGGCGAAGGAAATTACCCGAGTATTGTGCATATAGCGACACTTCGTAGGTATTATACCTTTTCGCATCTGTTCCTAAAATAACTGACGAAGACTCCAGTTCGGGCCGCTGTGGCTCTATATGATGATTCACAAAGGAGAAACCGACTGTAATATTTTTATGCCTTGCATCGGCGGTATATCCCCAATCATTTATTCGCGATGGCAACCTTGCACCCGCACTGCTACTGCCGATATACAAATTGTTTTTATAGCCTGTGTAATAAAGGCTTTGATTTATCCTTATATTGCCACTATATTTCCAATGTATCGCCGCCAGCGTGTTACCCCATTTCACTCCGGTGGTAACATTCTCCTTGGCATCATCGACAGAGAGTTTATCGTTGCCGGAATAAAAATCCACACATATTGAGTTCTTTTTATTGAACTTATATAAATAAGATAAATTTACATCGCCGAAAGAGTAACGCGAACGGCTATCGTCGGATTCAAGGAATGAACTATATAGTAAATTCAGGTACGATGCACGAAACGAAACGGTAAGGAGCGATTTAGCGTTTATCGGCAACTGTAAATTTCCTTGCGACGATATAACCCCGACATCAAAAGAACCCGTGGTTTTATGAGGTATGGTGTCGCGGAGGCTCATACTAAGCGTGCCACCAATACGATTTGCAGACGTGGCCGCACCGACGTTTGTGGAAAGCGACATACTTGCAAAATGCGAGGGATTGAATACCGAGAACAAACCTAACATATGCGAGGGATTATATACCGGAACCCCCTCTATAGAAACAAGGTTGTGCGAATTGTCGCAACCATATATGTGCAACCCTGCATCATATTCGGCATTGGTTTGAACACCGGGTAAGAATTGAGAATATCGTAGAGGGTCGGCATTTCCAAGAATTTTGGGCAAGCGGTGCATTATGTCAAATTCCAAGGCAAGAGCACCGTTTTCCGCTATTTTTAGTGACGATTTATTTATTGCCCCCTCAACAACAATATCATCAAGATAATACGCAACCGAGTCTTTCTCTACACCGAGAACCGATGTATGAAAAAGAAAAGAACACAAGAGAAATATACAGGTGCGCACGGTTTTATATAATACATTAGATAGCAGAGTTTTTTGCTCTGCTATCTAATATTGTAACATTTTAATACTCCAACATATCAGAATAATCCTCGAGCAATCGCTCTGCAGTTTTTATTACTTTCCTAAAGTCATCTTTGTTAAAGAACTCATCGAAAGCATACGATGTATCGTCGTCGGCAAATACAATAACCGGTGTGTAGGTCCACCAACTATAGTTGTAATAGTAATCATTATAGCTCTCTTCAAAGCACTTTAGCTCGACATTGGCATATTTTTTGTCACGGTTATCGTAATAGAGGCCCAAGTCCATCAGTTTATTGGCCTTATTGATATTCTCTTTGAAAGCAGACTCTTTATCAGAATTCTCCTCTGCCTCATCTAAATATTTGTTGTACTGAACAATATTGCTGCATTTTCCTTTTATCTGTACTTGGCCCAAAAGGTCTATGGTAAGAAGCGCGTTATCACAGCCATAAAAATCATCATTATCGGCATCTACATCGGCATCTACAGCAATTTTGAACACCAATTTATTGTTGCGTTTCATTACACAAGAGATTCCTGAACCCTTCTCGGGCACATACTTCATTTTATCATATTCCAATGTGTATTCACCTATTACGATAGAAGGCCGAACAGAATAGCGATCCTTGCTCAAATCGTAATTCTCACCTTTCATAGAAGACAAGTCGGTTTTAATATTCAAGGTAACCATTGCTCTGCCACTGCGTGTAAGAGTTATGGTAATATTCTCGGGCACCTGTATATAGTTTTCTGTTATATCTATTATTTCCGAATAAGAGCTATTCTCCCAATCATATTGATAATCCCAATCCTCGGTATCGGATACATACACTTTTTTTGTGTCACCCGATGCTATCAACTCAATAACACACAGGTTTAAGTCGGCATCCTTCATCTTAAATTGCAAGGTATTAGACTCGGTATATTTCCAATTCCCATTCTTTGCCTCAAAGGAGCCTTTGAAGTTAGATGCAGCATAGATTGCAGTGTAGTGGTTGTATGTTATGTCATAACCCCATTCATTTTTCTCATTTGAGGTTCCTGTATGCTTAGTTATTTCCTCCATACATACCTCGAGCCACTCCTCTATGGGGTGAGAATCGTATTCGTCACCACAATACTCTTCGGAGAGATATTCAACAAGATTACTTACCTCCTCGAAATTATCGGCAGGATACTCTTGCATAAAATCCAACGCCGCGCTCTCGAGTTTACTTTTTTGTGCCTCGGGAGTGAAAGCACCATCAGATTCATCGCCATCACCTGTATTACCACCTGTACCACCATCTTGTTCAGTGGGATCGTCTTCATCACTACCGCAAGATACCAAACTTGCTGTACACAAAACGCCAAAGCATAACGCCAAAGCAAATACTATTTTTTTCATAGTTTTAAGTTTTTTATTTAATAATTTTTACAAAATTAAATCAATATTCCAAAAACACTTCGTTTTCTTCACAAATTAGCAGAAGCAAAGCTGTGGTTTAACACTAATTAACCATCAACAACTCTTAAGAAGCAGAATTAGATTACACATAGAAGGAATGTATTTGATAAATTTGTTTTATTTATCTGCCCTTTATTATTTTTGTATTAAAGTAATGCAAAAATAATAGGTTAAGAGAGTAATTAAATGTATAACTAACACATATACTGTATGAACAGTTTTATTTATGACATTCCCGTGAGGGTGTATTTCGGCGAGAACCAATTAGGGTACCTCGGCGACGAGTTAAAGAGATATGGCAAGCGTGTATTGCTCACATACGGTGGCGGCTCCATTAAGCGTATCGGTTTGTACGACCGTATAATGGCCGAACTGCAAAAGGGCGGATTCGAGGTTTACGAACTTTCGGGCATTGAGCCCAACCCACGTATAGAGTCGGTGCGCAAGGGTGCAGCCCTATGCAAGGAGTATAACATAGATGTACTGCTGGCTGTAGGTGGCGGTTCCACAATTGATGCCACAAAATTTATGGCAGCAGGTGCCTGCGTGGAACACGATGCCTGGGATTTTCTCAATGAGAAATGGGCTCCGATAAAAGAGGCTTTGCCCATTGTATCAGTTCTCACGCTGTCGGCCACCGGTTCCGAGATGGATTGCGGAGGGGTAATAAGCAACCCCGAAACAAAGGACAAGATTGGCCGTTTGGCACCTCCTATGTTGCCAAAAGCATCGTTCCTCGACCCCACACTGACCTACTCTGTGAGCCCCTACCAGACGGCTTGCGGCGCGGTGGATATGTTCTCACATATCATTGAGGTATATTTTAATATGGAGCCCGACCTTTATATGCTCGACTGCTTTATGGAGGGTATGATGAAAACCATAATAAAATATGCGCCCGTGGCAATGAAAGAGCCCGATAATTACGAAGCACGCGCCAACCTTATGTGGACCTCGTCGTGGGCTATAAACGGTTTTGTAAATGGCGGCAAACGCCAAGAGTGGAGCTGCCACCCTATGGAGCACGAGCTGTCGGCAATTTACGACATTACCCACGGGCTTGGGCTTGCGCTGCTCACAACGCGTTGGTTGGAATATTGCCTCGACGAAAGCACCGTATCAAAATATGTACAATTTGCTGTTAATGTATTTGGTGTGCAGGAGGACAAACAGCCTATGGAGATTGCACGCGAAGGCATTGAACGCCTCTCACAATTCTTCTTCGATACACTTGGCCTTGCCCGCACATTCACCGAGGTAGGTATAAAGCGCGAGGATTTCCCCGTTATGGCAAAAAAATCGTGTGACGGGGGTGTGCTTAAAGGGTTCAAGCATCTGCAACAGGCCGACATAGAAAAGATTTTCGAAATGTGTATGTAGTAGCAAAATTTACAAATTATACATAGCAAACAAAGGGGTGGCAATCGATTGCCACCCCTTTGTTTGTAATTATAGGTTTTTACTTAACCAGCACCTTTTTACCGCCCATTATATATATGCCGCTCTTTAACGGTGCGGTAACCTTGCGGCCCTGCAGGTCGTATATCGAGCTATCCTGCTCGCGTTCGGGCACAAACGGCAGTTCATCAACCGATGTGGTGCCGCCGTCGGCTATTATATATTCGGTATTGTCGCGTTCGAGCATAAAGCTGCTTATGTTCATACAGAGCATACCGTTCATATTCACAAGCAAACCAAGCGAAACCTTCGTGGGTTCGTCGAGGGTGAATTCCACAACGTGGCTGCTTGCAGAGCCTTTGGCCTTCATTGCCACGTAAGCAATGCTTTGGTCAACATTGGCGGTGTTGGGCAGGCCCTCGCCACGGGCAACCACAACATAGCTGTTGTCGCACTGCCCCTCCCACGTGTCGTGATAGTTCACGGTGAAGGTATAGTTACCCTCAGGAAGGTCGATTGCCTGATATACCTTGTGGTCGGTGAGTTTCGAGCTGAAGCCATCCCACGCTGTGGTAAAGGTCATACAGTAGCTCTTTTGCGCATCGACGTGAGCACCGGTAGTCACCGAGCCGCTCTTTACAGCGTTCTCTATGGTCCAGCCGGTGAGGGTGTAGAAACGATTGCTCTGGCTACGGTTGACAGGCGTTGTAGAATATATAAATGCAGCCTTATAGTTTTTCATAAAAATATCTGTTACATCACCCGATGCGGCAGAGGCTGCCGACTCAAGACAGAATACCCCCTTGGACAAACCCCAAGCATCGCCGTCGGGGCCAAAACCGGTGCGCACGCCATTGTTGGCATTGGCTGTGCGGTCGATAACGGCACCACCGCTTTGGTTAAAGTCGTAGTAGAGGATGAGGTCGCTGTAGTCTGCGGGGTTCTCTATGGGCGCATTGGATACTGCAACAATTTCGTCGGCATTGAGTACCTTCTTCCACACGCGCAACTCATCTATCCGGCCATTCATTGGAGCATTGTCGTTACCTATTGCAAAGGATGTCATATTGGATATTGCAAGGTTAAAGGAGATATAGCTTGTAGAGAAATACTCACCGTCGCGATAGAAGTCGGCAAAGCCATCGGAGAACACTGCTGTGTAGTGGTGCCACTCATCCTCTATTACATAACCCTCTTGGCTCTTGCCTGTAGTGCCACCTACGTTCATTATCATTGCACCATTTGATGCGGTGGTAAGGAGGAAGGTAGAGGCATCATCACCAATACCCAGACAGTTGTCGGCAAGTGCATCGGGGCACATCCACCAATCGACAGAGAGGGCAGACATCGAAGATGCGGCACCTGCCAATGGTGCTGTAACCTTTGCATTATCGCGGCCTGTAAAGTTAAGTCCGTTCTTGCTGTCGGCATTGCATACAATGAGGGCGCGCTCACGTTTTGTAGAGCTTATGCCTGCATCGTTATGCACTTTAAGTGTTACATCATATACACCGCACTCCTTTGGTGTGAGGGTACTGTGCTGCCCTATGATGACATATTTCTTACCCTTGCTCTCCACGGTCCACTCCCACTCCACGGGGTTATATTTGGAGAAGTCCTTGAGTACCGTGCGCTCACCTTTGAGAATAACCACGGGAGATACTTCGAATGATGCCTCGGGAGCAGCATCGAGCACCTCAACCTGCAATGTATATGTAGCCTCTTTCTCGCCCGACATAGAGATTACTTTGAGAGTGACATTATAAACGCCACTTTCGGCATACACCGCCGATGCGTGTATGCCCTTGGTGCTCTCTACATCGGCACCCGGCATACTCCACTCATACTGTTGGCCGGGAAGGGGGCTGTCAACCGTAAAGAATACTCTTTCGTTCTTGATGCCAACCGGCGCACCGCTGTGGAACGACGCGTTCACGGGCTGCTCCTCCAAAACGGTTACAATCAACTCATCGGTAACAGTACTACCCGATATACTCTTGCCCTCAAGCGTTATCTTATAATCGCCCGCAGCGGGGAATACAACCGAAGGCTCAAGCAGCGTGACATTCTCAATGAGGCCATCGATGGTCCAAGAGAGGTTCGATACCGCATCGCTGTAATCGGCCGACAGCGTGATGAGTTTGCCTGCCGAGGGCTGCTCGTCGAATGCATTAATGGAAACAGCAAGCTCGCTCTTGGTCGATGAGAGCAATTCATCCCTGTAAGCGGTAGCATAATTGCTGTTCAGGATGTATGCGTGGTGGCCACCCGCATAGTCACGCCATCTTACCTCGCCGTCTATTTTGGTGGTATTGCCCTTGAAGTATGCAACGAGCCCTTTGGGGAGCACATTGCCCGCATATTGTACATTACAGCTGTTCTTTATATCATCGGCAGTGCGTGCCACGTTCCATATACGCATCTCGTCTATGACCGCATCGGTATATGCGCGGCTGTACGAATCTACATCGGCACTGAATACAAGGTCGCCGAAGCCGCCCAAGCCACTGTACATAGACGAATGACAAGATGATGCCGGCACACCATTTACATAAATAACCATTTTGCCACCATCTACCACAATGGCAATATGTGTCCACTCGCCCACCTTAAGAGCCGATGCCATTGTGGCGGTACGGTTGCTTGTATCCCAGCCTGCAGTAAAACTGCCATTATAGTCGGCGTGCATCATAAATGTACCCCAACCGGGGCCTGCACTTTGGTTCCAGGCGGCAAGGCTGTTAGGCTTTATACTGAATTCTATTGTAGCCTCCTCATATTTGGTGGAGAACACATCGGGGATTCTTATACCTGAACGCTTGAGATTAAGAGCCGTATTGTCCCACTCCGAGGCCACAGGTGAAGAAACGGTCGTCATCATCGACTCTTGGCCACCCTCATAAACAGCCTTAACGCCATAGATGCCAAGCGGTTGGCTATCGTTCAAGTTGTAGCTTAATGCATCACTGGCAGCCTCGCCTATGTAGATGCCGTCGTTGTAAATTTTATAACCAATCACGCTGTGCATAGATGGCAGAGGCTTGTTCCACGACAAGATAGATGAGGTGAGCATAAGATTCTGAGGTGCATAATAGGGCTCACCGTAAACAACAACCGAAATAATTGTCTTTTCGCCGGCATTTTTTATCTCTAAACCTCCGCGAGGAAGAGAGAAAGCTGTTTCAACACCATCGCGGTCATGCTCGTAATCCATTATAGAGGCGTTGTGGATGATACCCTTGCCTTGCGCCCAGGATTTGGTGTCAACAATAAAGAAATACTTCAGGGGGAGGCTCTTGTCGTAACCCTCGGTGAGGTCGGTGAGGTCGTAACCAAACTCCATAGGCTCGGTGTGCAACTTGCCGTCGGCCCAGCGGCCAAGCATTGGCACCTCGGGAGCCGGTCTGGTATTACCATAGTTTCCGTCACCTGCATATTTGAAGTGCTCAAATGTTATGCTCTTTTCCGGCATTTCGGCATTTAAGTCGGTTGAAACACCTGCCGAGAGGCATATTTCGCTACGATGCGAATATTCCATCTCCAATTTTATTGTGCGCAAGGGACGATAGTCCTTTCTCACCTTGTATATTTCGGGAGCCCACCAGTTACCGGAAAACACCTTTTTATTATTCACCATTGTAAAAGAGGCGCCACCATATGCATAAGGACAGTAGATGAAACCGTTGTTTCCCCACCATTCACCCCAAGAGTTTACAATAATCCAGGCACCCACCTCGTCGGCATCGGCCTCGCCATAAACACCGTCACCGTCTAAATCGAACTCAATGCGGTCGTCATAACCCACAATAGTCATTGCGTGGTCCACCTGTGTGCCCCACTCTGCCACATAACGTTTGTTCACAACGCCTGCAGCCCTGTTCGCTGCGGTATTGGGGATTATGCCATCATAATTACCACCGAGACTGGCAAGACCTATTCCACAAACTCCGCCGGCTCCAAAGCTCTCATCACCATTGTGATTCCACAGCCAGTTCTTTACGAGTTCGCGGCCCTCCTCGGTCCCCACATTCATAGGGAAATGCGCGGGCGGCAACATACGATTGTGCATAGCTTCGAACCACTTGTCGTAGCCCTGCATCCAACCAAAATCGTCGTTGGCGCAATCTTGACTACCAAAATATTGGGAATAGGTTTGACCGCCATACGTAGCAGCCGATGGCACACCAATGCTTGTTACAAACTGGTCTTTGCCCGAATTAGTGTTTGTATGCAACCACACGAAATGCGAGGGATAATAATTTTCGGGAAGCTTTCCATTGAGATTACGGTAGGCATTAAGTTCGTATGTGAACATATACGAAATGCGCGATGCCGAACCGCAAGAACCACCATCTTGATTAAATACAGGAGGGAAATATTTCTGCTCGGCATTGTTCACATACGCAGGGCGGGTGCTTGCATCGCTCTCATTGGCACGCTTGGCACCGGTTGCCGCTTCAAGCATAGACCAATCGGGGTTCAGTTTGTCGCTGTAGTCGGGATACATCGCTCGGTTTACATCAACCTGCGCCCACGCTGTAAATGGCAATGCCACCAGCAATGACAGCAACAAGCGAAATAGGTTAGTTTTTTTCATAGCTTTTTTGTTTTATTATTTATATCTATTTTTCAATTAAATCAAATATTGCAAATTTACGTAATATAAAATGCAAACAAAGCAACTTATGTTAAAATAAACAAAACAGAAAGGAGAAAGTGGTGTTATTTCACTTTTATTACAATGTTTCGGGGATGCAATATGATGTAGAGCGCAGCAGACTTTTGTACCACTTCCACACTATCCACCCCACCCTGCGCTGCATATTGTTTGAGAAGGCCTATGCAACCATCTATCACCTGTTCGGAAACACCACGGCCGGCCAACAGCCCCTCAACCCTTGCGTGCAAGGCATACGGAGCCGACGAAGCATCTATCATCACATTCTGTTCGTCATCGGGAACATCGGATTGGCGACCGCCTTGCATTGCCGCATAAATATTCTTTGCGCACAAAAGCAAAAGCAGCAAAACGACAATTGCCACCGGACATACGATGTTTGATGTGATGAATAGTGCCATAGGTATTTTAATCAATTATAAAGCACAGTGTCGGCCACAAGGGAGTCGGCCGGCAAGGTTGCTATTCTTATTCCCTTCAAACGCCTCACAAGGGAATCGCACACAACGTTAAAGGCGGGCTTGTTTGCCTCGCTTATGGGCTTTTAGGGTTGCGATTTTATAGTGAGCGGGTTTATTGGTTTGCCATTCTCGTGTACGCGGAAATCGAGGTGCGGGCCGGTGGATATTCCCGTGGAGCCCACATAACCAATCACCTGTTTCTGCTTTACGGCATCGCCCACCTTCAGCCCCTTTGCAAAGCGAGACAGGTGCATATAGGTGGTAACGTATGTGCTGTTGTGGCGTATCTTCACATAATTGCCACCGCCACCCGCCTGGTAGGCTTTGGCTATCACCTTGCCGCTACCCACGGCATAAACGGGAGTGCCTTTGGGTGCTGCATAATCCACGCCGTGATGTGCTCGGTATCTTTTGAGCACGGGGTGGAAACGGCTGTTGGAGAAGCGCGACGATATGCGATAGTAGTCCAACGGAGCCTTCAGGAAGGCACCCTCGAGGCTGTTGCCGTCGGCATTGTAAAAGAGTTCCTCGCCATCCTGTACAAAGGGAATTGCATAGACCGTGCTGTCCGATGCACGGAACGATGCCGCCTCTATACGGAAATTATTCAGGGGGTTCTCCTCCACATATTCCTGTGAATAGATAAGGCGGAACTCATCGCCCTTTTGAATACCGAAAAAATCTATGGACCAGCCGAAAATGTGCGACAAAAGCACTGCCAGCTGTGGCGAAGCATTGCTCTCCTGCATTGCCACCCACAGCGACGAGTTCACCACACCCGCCACCTCGGCATTGCGCCACTCGGCGGGGTTCTTGCCACGCACAGCGGTGTAGTTATCGAGCAAGTCGAACACCACATACTCCTTTACGCTCTCTTCGTAGACGAAATAGCGTGGTGTGGCTGCGCTATCCTTTGCACACAGGAGGGCGCAGGCCTGCCCGGGGCGCAGACGGCGCGCATCGAATATGCTGTCGGGGCACTGCACAAGGGTGTGTATCTGCTGTGCAGTGAAACCAAATGAGAAGAGCACCTCGGCAAGTGTCTGGCGGGGGCGCAAGGTGTCGTACCTTACATTGTACTGCTCTATTGGGAGCCCATATTTGAGCACGGGTGTTTGGGACTGAGCTGTATCGAAAGCCATAGGAGCTACCTCTCTATTATTAAAGTGTGAGCAACCACATAAAGCAAACGCCATAAATAGTGTTATATACAAAAATACTGTAATATTCTTTTTCATAGTAATAGGATACAAAACACAGAAATCAAGTGTAGGCTATTTTGCAAAAATAATGAATAATATTATAAAAATCCGATTCAATCACCAAGAAACCATCTAAATTTATTTGCAATTTATCCTAAGACTTACCACATTTGCCTTGAAATTGCTCATTTGTATTTTTATTTTACATATAGAGCCATTTTATGGAAGTACGGACCAAAACAGTGAGAGAAACACTAAATGATAGAAATTACCACCGCAAGCACTCTTTATATAAAAAACTCATAAACTATGCGAAACATATTATTATCATTTATCATTGCCATTGCAAACGCATTATCTGCTAACGCCACAGATATTCAAACATACACAGTAAAGGTGGGAGAAGTTATTAAACTTCAAATACCATCAACAGGGCGTGCTTTACTGAACCGCGCTACCGGCAAGCGAGGTGATTGGTCGGTAAACACATCGTACCTCGAGATTACCGAATACTCTTGGGACTACTGTTATGTAAAAGCCAAGAAAGTTACCAACGCCACTTCGGTACAGCAGACTGTCACGTTCAACCTCAATGGGCATTACGGGGACAAATACTACGCTGCTCACAGCATAAAAATTGTACCAAACGGTCCCACAAGCATATCCTTAAGGGAGAATGATGTTGAATTGGAAACAGGAGCAACACACACTTTGCAAGCAACCATCACCGGCAGCTCAGGAATATATAAATGGACATCATCGGACAACGACATTGTCAGCGTTACGGGAGAAGGGCTTAAAGGGCGCATCACTGCACACTCCGACGGAATTGCATATATCACAGTGAGTACCGGCAACTACTCGGCCACAGCAAAAATTACCGTTACCAAATTGGAGACAACTGACATAGACAAGGTGGTCTGTGAGAAAGAGCTATCAATAAGCACCAAAGAAAACTGCCTTACACTAAGCTACGAGACCAATATAATAATCCTCGATATGAGCGGTAAAGCCATCTACAAAGGAAGTACCGACCACATCGAGGGATTAGAAAAAGGATTGTATATATTGCAAGCGGGTGATAAATGCTACAAAATATCTATCTGAATTATGAGCAACATATCAAATATGCCGTGTATGCCACATATGCAACTACAAGCAGTGCACCCTCCCAACGAGTGATAACACTTTTGCCGCCGAAACGGGTTACTAAATATATGAGCAACGACGATGCTATGAGCACATAGTAATCGACAAAGCTGAACCCTTCAAGCGCGATTGGAGTGATAGTGGCACTGCAACCAAGAATAAAAAACACGTTTAAAATATTGCTGCCAAGCACGTTGCCAAGAGCAATACCCACATTACCCTTGCGTGCAGCGTTCACAGACACAGCGAGTTCGGGTAACGAACTGCCCGCCGACACAATGGTGATACCTATGACAGCCTCGGAAAGGCCAAGTACACGGGCAAGCGCCGTGGCACCATCTACAAATATGTTACCACCGAAAATGAGCGCTGCAAGACCACCTGCAATGAAAAGCAATATTTTACCCACCGACACGGGTGCGTGCTGCCCCTCGGCATCATCGTCGTTTGTTATGGAGAATGTATAACGGATAAACACCGCAAGGAAACAGAGCAGCAAAAGGCCGCCGTAACGTGTGATATACTCGCCCTCAGCACCACCTGCAAGCATACTGCCCGACACCAATGTGAGGGCTACCGCCGCCAACAGATTAAAGGGAATCTCACGCGACTGCATCTTGGCACTGAACCTTATGGGGGTAATAAGCGCTGCTACACCCAAAATAAGGAGGCTGTTGAAGATATTACTGCCAATGACATTGCCAAGCGCAATACCCGAACTACCCCTTATGGCAGAGCCCAAACTTATAACCAATTCGGGCAACGAAGTACCAATGGCCACTATTGTGAGACCTATCATAAGTTCGCTCATATTGAAACGGCGCGCCAATGCCGATGCTCCCTTTGTGAGCCGGTCGGCACCAAGAATCACAAGCACAATGCCTGCTACAAATTCAATTATTGATAATATCATAATAAATTAATGTTTATATCTTTGGGGTTACGAAGATACAAAAAAACAGTAAAACTTTTATCGGCTCAAGAAGCTATCATATATACGCCTTTAATTTAAGATACTCCTGTTCAAAGTTCGGTGTGAGCACGCCCTGCCCCATTGCAGCCTCTATTTCGCCAAGCGACCAGAAACGGCCGCCGTCGAGTTCGTCGCTGGGGCGCACCTCACCCGTATATGTGGTGCTGAATACATATACAAGTTCCTTTTCCCGCTCGCTTTCGAACATATATTTAAGCAGGAAACGCGGCTCAAATTCGACGATGCCAAGCTCCTCGCGTGCCTCGCGACACAATGCAGCGGGAACCTTCTCGCCAAAATCTATGTGCCCGCCAACGGCGGTATCCCACTTGCCGGGCTGTATATCCTTCCACAAAGGGCGCTGCTGCAGGTAGAGCCTCCCTTGCTCGTCGAACAGGTGCAGATGCACCACAGGGTGCAGCAGTTTGCTGCCATTGTGACACTCGCCACGCGTGGCCGAGCCTATGACTGCGCCATCGGCATCCACTATGGGAAATATCTCGGCACTATTATCTTTTTTCATAATAATTTCTTACTTTTCTTCGTGATAGTCACTCTCGCTGTTCACACTCCACAAAGCACTCTTGGGTGCTCCCGTGCAGATGCAATCGACTGCGGCAAAGGCTGTGAGCATTGAGTGGTCCATATTATTGTAGCGATGTTGCCCGTTACGCCCTATGCAATAGAGGTTCTCTATGCCATCGAGGAAATCGCGCACCACGCCAAGGTTGTAATAGCTGCCGTGATAGGCGGGATAGGCCTTTTTCATTTTCACCCTGTGGGCCTTTATCACTGCGCCGGCATCTATTATGTCTATCTTCTCGAGTTCGGCAACAGCCATAGCAATAAAATCCTTTTCGCTCATCTGCCACAGGGCATCGCCCTCATTGCAGAAGTATTCGAGCCCTATGAATATTGTATTCTTGTAGTCGGCAACCATATATGGCGACCAGTTGTTGAACACCTGCAAACGCCCCACCTGCACATCACGTTCCTGTATATATATCCAGGTGTCGGGCACGCGGGATGCATATGTGCGCAACTTGGTGTGGTTCTTTATCTTCATTCTATCCACAAGCAGCCCCACGGTGATAAAGTCGCGGTAAGGAAGCGTTGCCGCCACCTGCGCCACCTGTGCAGGGATTTCCACGCCACGCAATGCGGCCACTAAATCCTTCAATGGCATAGAGGAGAGGAGGTAATCGCACTCACGGGTAACCAATGAACCGCAGACTGTGCGATAGACAACCGACACCACACGCCCGTTTTCCACATTCACCTGTTCCACCCTGCTATCCTTGAGCAGAGTGCCACCCTTTTCGGTAACCTCGCCTGCCACGCACTCCCACAACTGCCCGGGGCCATATTTGGGATAGAGGAACTCCTCTATGAGCGATGTTTCAACCCCCTTTTGAGCAACATCCTTGCTGCGGAACGGGCGCAAGAGCGCATCCTTAATCACTGCCGACACCGAAAGCCCCTTCACGCGCTGGCTGCCCCAGTCGGCCCCCAGTTGCGACGGGTGTACGCCCCACACTTTTTGGGTATATCCCTCGAAAAAGAGGCTGTAGAGCGGCCTGCCGAAACGGTTTATGTAGAAATTCTCCAAAGAGTCCTCGGGCAGGCGGTGCATTTTGGCGGCAATATAGCCGCACCCTGCCTTTATTGTGCGCCACAGCCCCAATTTTGCGAGCGTGGCAAGGCTCAAAGATATTGGATAGGGGAAGAATTTACGCAAAAAGAAGATGCGCGACACCCTGCGGCGGCGCAACATCACGCGGTCGCTATCCTGTGGCGAGGGTTGTTCACCGCTTTCAGCAGCCCCAAGCAGCAGTTCGTCAAGTGCAGGCGATGCCTGCAACGGCATCATAGAGCACCACCAGTTCATCACCCTGTCGTTTTTGGAAAAGAAGCGGTGGCCGCCAATATCCATACGGTTTCCGCCGAAATTAACGGTCTGCGATATGCCGCCTATGGCACTGCTCTCCTCGAGCACCACAGGGGCGATGGAACTGTTTTTCAGCAGTTCGTATGCGGCAGTGAGGCCCGCCGGGCCCGCACCCACAATCACGGCAGTATGTTTCTTCTCTTTCTCCATTGGCAGGTGGTTCAATATTTTTCAAAAATACAATTTTTATTCAACATTTACCCATTGTTTATATCAAAATTTGGCAATCAAATTTAATATTACAAAAGAATATTAGCTAAAAGGCAAAAAGTTCTTATCTTTGCCCTCGGATGATTAATACGAATTCGGATATTGTGATGTAAATAACCGTTTCGGCCAAATGGTTGACGGTTATCCTTTGGATTTCTCAGACAGGCATTTCCTTTCTGAGCTAAAATTTATATCTCAATATTAACCCTAAAAATGAACAATTATGAGTAATGATAATCATTCCATCAACGAATTCGATTTCCAATTAATTTGTGAATACTTCTCCAGTACCGACCGACAAGGACCGGGTAGTGAAGCATGTACTTTAAAAGCTTTTTCCTATTTAAAAGACTTACCGAATAATCCTCATATAGCCGATTTGGGATGTGGAACCGGGTCATCTTCACTTGCCATAGCAAAACATAACAAGGTACAAATTACAGCCATCGATCTATTCCCGCAATTCATTGAAAAACTGAGTGTTCGTACTAATCAAACTATTTTATTAGGAAAGATAGACACAATGGTTGGCGACATGGGAAAGCTTCCTTTTGAAAAAGAATCATTCGACGCGATATGGTCAGAAGGAGCCATTTATAACATTGGTTTTCAACGGGGAATAAAAGAATGGTATCATTTCATTAAGACCTATGGATATATTGCCGTAACCGAAGCAACCTGGCTTACCAACAATCGTCCGAAAGAAATAGAAGACTTTTGGACAGATGCTTATCCGGAAATAGACACATTACCCAATAAAGTAAGACAGATGGAAGAAGCTGGATATAAGAATATCATCACTTTCGTATTACCAGAAGATTGTTGGACGAAAGAATATTATATTCCTCAACAGAAAGCACAAGAAATCTTCTTACAGAAATATATGGATAATCCAACGGCACAAGCTTTGATAACCAATCAGCGTTATGAAGCAAAATTATATCAAAAATACAAGGAATTTTATGGATATGTATTCTATATAGGCCAAAAGTGATTTATCATATGAGTGGATGGGAGTGGGAACAAACATCCACTCATTTCTTCTTGACTTTCGGTTCAGGAAGTTCCTTGCAAGTAACTTGAGCCAACGCCACAAGCAACTCATGGTCATCTACATTCTCGATGTAGAAACAAGGTTGGCACCGGGATAAGGCAATTGGAGAACAGGAGTACCCAATAGAGCCCGACCACCTTCTGTGGGTTTGAAAAGCAAGCGGTCATCACACACCATCGCAAAGAACTTTCCGTTGCAATAGAGTCCATACTCACCAAACATTTTCTTGGATGTGATTTCGCC
>JAFVSR010000001.1 GCA_017503645.1 Bacteroidaceae bacterium
AGTTTACTTTAATGTTTTACTGCGAGTGCAGCAAAGGTTCGCTATAAGCAGTGTGCTTGCGCAGCCTGAAAAACCGCAGTTTACTGGGCGTAAATGAGGATTTTGAAGGCAAGCGTAACGCAAAAAATTTGTGCAAACGAGCGAAACATAAAGTTTACTTTAATGTTTTACTGCGAGTGAAGCCAAATTTGGGGAACCAAATACACTTTTTAGTCATCTTCATTATTTATACAGGAGCTCATTCATCGGAACATCGTGCCGCTCACAAGGCAACGATTGCACTATCTGTTGGGAATAGCAAACACCTATTTTGTGTGCCTTAAACCCCTCTTGCGACATATATTTGTCATAGAACCCCTTGCCACGCCCCATACGCAGGCCATCGGCCGTAAAGGCCACCCCGGGCACAATGATAACATCGATTTCCGCGGGAGCGAAAGGCTCGCCACACATCGGCTCCAATATACCATAGGAGCCTTTGGACATTACCTCGGGGGAGAATGGATAGAAGCGCATAACATCACCCTCTACGCGTGGTAACAGCACTATGCGCTCACGCGACATAAGCTCTATTATTTCACCTATCTGCGGCTCATCGGGCAGCGGGGAAAAGAGTGCCACAACCTTTGCGCTCCTCACTGCGGGGTGCACCAAAAGAGCAAGAGCAAGCATTGTGGATTTCTGCGTTTTTTCCTCGGGGGATACAGCGGCAAGCGCCTCGCGCACCTGCCTGCGAACAAGCCTTTTATCCATAACTATTTTTCAATGAGCGAGTCGTAGAATTCAAGCATTTTGGCTGCGGCTGCAAATGATGTTATTTGCCCGCCAAGCAAAGCCTTTTCATATTGCACAAGCTGCGCTTCCACACCCGGCGCATTATAGAAGCGGTTGCGCAGCTGCGCGTTTATGGTTTCGTACATCCAATATTTGGCCTGGCTGTTGCGCCTTTTTTCAAAAGCGCCGTTGGCCTTAACCCGGGCGATGTAGTCATATATCATATCCCATACCTCCTTTATGCCAATATCATAGAAGCCCGAGTATGTAAGCACCTGCGGGCGTATTCCGCTTTGAGGCATAGGAAACAGTTGCAAGGCGTTACGGTAGTGCACGGCAGCACGCTGCGCCTCCTCTTTGTTGGCACCGTCGGCCTTGTTTATGACAATGCCATCGGCCATCTCCATTATACCGCGCTTGATGCCTTGCAGTTCGTCACCCGCGCCCGCTATTTGCAGAAGAAGGAAAAAATCCACCATAGAGCATACAGCCGTCTCGCTCTGCCCCACACCCACCGTTTCCACAAAAACGGTGTCGTAGCCTGCCGCCTCGCACAAGATAATTGTTTCGCGTGTTTTTCGGGCCACGCCACCAAGCGAACCGGCCGAAGCGCTGGGGCGTATAAAGGCATCGGCTCGGGCCGAGAGGCGCTCCATACGTGTCTTGTCGCCCAATATGCTGCCCTTGCTGCGTTCACTGCTTGGGTCCACTGCAAGCACAGCCAGCTTGCCGCCACGCTCCTGCAATATGTGCATACCGAAAGCATCAATCGAGGTACTTTTACCCGCACCCGGCACGCCTGTGATGCCCACACGCAACGACCTTCCCGAATAGGGTAACAGGCGCTCAATTATCTCCTGAGCCAACACCTGATGTTCGGGCAAAAGGCTCTCAACAAGAGTAACCGCGCGACTCAATATCATAACATCACCACGCAAGATACCCTGCACATAGTCATCGACGGAAAGGGGCGCAGCGCGCTTCACGCGGCGCTGCGACAAATAGGGATTCACGGAGCTCAAGCGCTCCACCCCATCGTTCACCTTCAGTCCTTTGTATGCCTTGTCATTTTCGGGATGTTCCATAACTGCATTATCAACAAAAGAGCAGTGCCCTCTATTTACGACCAAACTTATTAAACAATTTATTCTTCAAGGCAGCAACAATGCTTGTCTTTTCTTTAAGGATATTAAACGAGTAGCAGATAGAGGCTGCAAGAACAAGCAGGCCGCAACCATATTTCATCGACGCACAGCCCTGCAAGCACAAACAGAGGGCCGCAAACAATAAAACACCCTGCACAAGCGATAATTTTACTGTTGAATGGAAATAGCGGAAACCATATCGGCGGGAATAGCACACCGATATCATAACGACATCCAAAAGGCTTGCAACAGACAAAGCTACACCCGTACCCGTTATTCCGCCCCAATAGTAGCCCGCCGCTATGAGAGCTAACGAAAAGGCATCGTAAGCTATCTCCATTATCAGATATATCACAGTATCGCCCTTAGCAAGGGCGGTATAGGCAATTGGAAGCATTATTGCCCTGAAAAACATATAGAAAGCCGAGAGTGTGGCCATTGCAGCAACAGCCAAATACTCCACGGTAAACAATATTCTTATTATAAAAGGCATTGCCAGCATCATAAAGATGAGCAACGGCGCAATAAACAACACGCAAATATCTATTTGCTGGTTTATTGCATAATTCATTCGGGCCACATTGTCTTTCACGGCGGCAAGACGTGGAAAATAGTCGCTCTCCACGGCCACGAATACAATTCCGGCATACACGACCATAAGCCCGTAACCAACCTTATACAAACCCACATCTTCAACGCCACCCAGGCTAAAGAGAATTGCGGGGACTGCAAGCGCTGTGAGAGCGTTTATAACAGAAGCTGCCACATAGGGGATGCCAAGTTTTATCATACTTGCACCCTTGCGCAGCACCTCGCTCGAGAGGAGGCTCACTCGCCAAGGATATATGCGCAACGAGTAATGCAGATGCACTATCATTATCACAACGGCATTTACCACAAGCGCCGGTATCACACCCCTTAAATCAAAAAAATAGAAAAATGGCAGTACGCTAACAAGAGTAAACAGGGCACTTACCGTCGTTACAGCGGCAATGCACTTGAGTTTGCGAGTGCCTTTGAGAATAGAAATCTCGCCATTTGTGACAGCCGTGGCAAAAATCATCGGAGCAAGCATAGCCACCTCCAAAGTATAACCCCAATCGCCATCAAACGAGAAAAAACTGATGAACGGCGCCATCAGCACGCATAATAACGCACCGAAGAACGCCGTCCATAAGCTCAAGGAACGTACAGCCACAATAGATGCCTCTATTTTTTGCGCATCATTGTCTTCGTAGAGTTCCGAAATATTTTTAACAGCACTAAACGGAATTCCGGCATTAGAGGTACTCGACACAAACGAGGCTATATTGGAATAAATCATATAGAAACCCATTCCCGCCTTGCTGAGCCACATTGCCGCCAGTTTATTGCGTAGCATAGCCACCAACATAGCAAGCACCTGCACCCCGCCAAATACACCGGTATATTTCAGAACGTGGTCATAAGAGGTTTCCTCACCATTGAGTTCGTCAAATTCCGTCTTTTCACTGTTCATCACAAAGTGCTATTCTTATTTCATAGCAAAGCTGCCAAGCATAAGCAAGCGGGCTGCATTTACACCGGCCTCGTCAAGAGTAACATTCATAGAGTTACCATTGATGGTAAACATCTGAGCGCTGTTGTCACCTGTAAACTGCATAAGTTTAACAGACTCGTTATCGTAAACTGCACTCCAAGTCTTTTCAGCCTCGTCGAATACAAGCTGCATCTCCTGCTCGCCGTTAGAGAGGTTGTAACCATTCTCGGTAGTTGTAATCTGGATATCCTCACCTGCAGTGTTGGTAACAATCTTTGTCTCACCTACATTTGCAGCCATAGGATTCTCGCCTGTCCAGAACTCGATAGAGTTAAGCACAACAGCATCGGCAAAAATTGCAATAGGATATACGGGAACAATGTGCATACAAACAAACACAAGCTCGTTCACGAATTTGTTGCCAAGGCTCTCGTTCCAATCCTTAACTTTGTTTGTCAAGCCAAAAGAACCAATACAAGATGACAACAAAATAGTTGCAGAAAGCAACAAGGCCGAAAACTTAAAAGACTTTTTCATAGTTTTTCGATTTTAAGTAAATAAATATGTTAAAAAAATAATCAATTCCCTAATATGCGCCAACGTTTACGCCAGGCGAAAGCAAATATACGTACAAACGAGCGAAAAAAGAAAATTTATGTTGGTATTTTTCACTGCGAATGAATAATACATTTGAGAACCGCCCCAAATATACAAAATTTATATTTCCCGCAATAGTTTTTAGCTTTTTTCTTATAAAAATATTAAAAAAGGAATAAAAAAAATGGCAGTAGCGCCAAACTACTGCCATTTTGCAAAAACGCTGTACACTCTTTATTTCACGCCATTTACCACAAGCGCTTTAACAAGAGCATAGAATTTATCTACCGTTGCAATCTCTACACGCTCTGTGGGAGAGTGAGGCGACATAAGTGTGGGACCAAATGAAATCATATCCATTTCGGGGTAGTTGGTGGAGATGATACCACACTCCAAGCCCGCATGAATAACGCGCACATCGGGCTCCTTGCCAAACATATCGTTGTATGCCTCCTTAAGCGCAGCAAGCAGAGGCGACTTCACATTGGGTTGCCAGCCGCTGTAACCACCGCTGAGTTCCACCTTCATACCGGCCATAGCAAAACAGCTCGACTGCTGCAGGGCAAGATACTCCTTCATTGAGTCGCACGAACTGCGTGCAAGGATGTTTATTTCGGCCTTGCCATCGGCAATGGTTACAATAGATAGGTTGCTCGATGTCTCCACGGTGTCGGGGATTGTGGGAATGAAGCGCAAAACGCCGTCGTGGCAGGCAAGAATAGCATCGAGCAGATTATCCTGAATCTCCTCGGGCACCACGTTCTCGGGCAGTTCGGCAGCCTCCACACGCAGTGTGATACCCTCCTCTATTGTGGCATACTCGCTATTGAACAGAGCCTCATATTTTGCAGCAATGTCGGTGAGCTCGCCCACAGCCTCATCGGGCAACATAAGCACCACCTCGCAGCTTGCGGGGATAGCGTTGCGCATATTGCCACCATTCCAGCTTGCAAGTGTAACGCCGCACTCATCCATAGCCTCACGCACGAAACGCGCCATTAGCTTGTTGGCGTTGCCACGACCGGCATTTATCTCGAGGCCCGAGTGACCACCGCGCAAGCCCTTCAACTGCACTTTCACTGCGATATCGTCCTCAATGGGCTCCTCGGCCATAAATTCCATAGATGCAGTGATATCCAAGCCTCCTGCACAACCTATGTACATAACGCCCTCCTCCTCTGAATCGAGGTTCAAGAGCACGGTACCTTCGAGTTCACCGCCCTTCAAACCGAACGCACCATACATACCGGTCTCTTCATCAACGGTAATGAGCGCCTCCAACGGGCCGTGCTGCAGGGTATTATCCTCCATTATGGCCATAATGGCAGCCACACCAAGACCGTTATCGGCACCAAGCGTGGTATCATCGGCATAGAGCCAATCGCCCTTGACAACGGTTTTTATAGGATCGTTCAGAAAGTCGTGCTTACTGTCGGGAGTCTTTTGGGGCACCATATCCATATGCGCCTGCA
Organism: Bacteroidaceae bacterium; assembly: GCA_017503645.1. GTDB lineage: Bacteria > Bacteroidota > Bacteroidia > Bacteroidales > Bacteroidaceae > HGM04593. The sequence goes on from JAFVSR010000001.1 coordinate 5,508, forward strand.
AGATAATACCCTTGCGGCCCTCCAAGCCGGGGGTTGCAGGCTTGCGCATAATGATGTTACCGGCCTCATCCTGCCAGGTATTAACATTGATGCTCTTGCCAAAGTCGAGCAGAAATTTTTGAATTTTCTCCATATGTCCCGAAGGACGAGGAATCTGTGTGAGAGCCTCAAAGTGTTTCCACACCTCGCGAGGCGACAAGTCTTTAATTGTTAGTGCCATAAATCTATTTTTTAGTTGTTAAACGATTTGTCAATGGTAGCATCACAAGCGCCAGCACGCCTAAAAGGGCAACCAGCAGCGTTTGCGATGAATGAACTATTAACGCAAAAAGCGATGCATCGGTTGTAGAAAGCCCGTATATCACCATTATGCTTATAACGGCAAAATGCCACGGCCCGGCACCATTGGGTGTAGGTACCACCACCGCCACACTGCCTGCCACAAACAGCAGCAAACCGGCCGCAAGCGACAGCCCTGCACTGAAGGGAAAGCAGAAGAAGCAAAGGTAAAATTGCATAAAATAGCAGAACCATATACCCACCGTTTCAAGAACAAACAGCCAGGCGTGTTTCATCTTGGCAATGGAGCACATACCTTCTACAAAATGGTTGAAAAACGACCTTATTTTTGCCCAAAGCGACATTTTGCGCAGTAGCAGAAACAGCAGCACAGCCACCGCAACAATCGATATAGCAAAAACAGCAGGGCCGCCCATTGCCGACACCGCATCAAAGCCAAACACCCCGCCACCGGCCCGGGTTACAAAGGCATAGAACACATTCCACTGCAACAAAACCGCTGTAGCCGTAATGAGCAGTACCATCACGGTATCTATCAAACGCTCGGTAACCACCGTGCCAAGCGACTGCGCAAATGGAACGGAATCGTAGCGGTCGAGCACCACGCAACGCGACACCTCACCCACACGGGGCAGCAGCAAGTTGGCGGCATAGGCTATAAAAATGGAATATACACAATTGCCACGGCGCGGATAGTACCCCATAGGGGCAAGGGCCAATTGCCAACGCCAGCCTCGCAACACGTGGCTGAACACCCCAAAGAAGAGCGACAGCACAAACCAAAAGAGGTCCATCTCCTTGAGCGCCACACCCACTTGTGAAAAGTCGAATTCGGCATATATCCAATAGAGAATTACCACTCCAAGCAGCAGCGGCAATAAACTTTTTATAATATTATTAAAAATCTTTTTCACAAGTTTGAAACAAAATTTAGGATTTTATTTACCTTTGCATCTAATGGGGCAACCCGCAAACAATATAAATTGTTTTAATTAGTGAGAGCAAACGGCAAAAAGCGCAGGCATTTATTTGCAAATATAGCAATATCTTAAAGAAACACCTCCTTTTTGTAAATTTTTAATTAAAAATAACAGAGCAGCTACACCGCAATATGAAAGCAGTAACAGCAAAAAAACGCCTCGGGCAGCATTTCCTCACAGATTTGCAGATAGCACGCGATATTGCCGACACGGTTGATGTATGCCCCGGAATGCCCGTACTCGAAGTGGGCCCCGGAATGGGAGTGCTCACACAATTTCTGCTTCAGAAGGAGCGCCCCGTGAAGGTAGTGGAGATTGACGAAGAGTCGGTAAGCTACCTGTGCAAGAACCTGCCGCAGCTGGGCGAGGAGAATATAATTCCCGACGATTTCCTGAAGATGCACCTCGACCGCGTTTTCGCAGGCGACCGCTTTATGCTCATAGGCAACTACCCCTATAACATTTCGAGCCAGATATTCTTCAAGATGCTCGACAACAAAGAGCACATCCCATACTGCAGCGGTATGATACAGAAGGAGGTGGGTGAGCGGTTGGCGGCACACCCCGGCAGCAAAGCCTATGGAATATTGAGCATACTTGTGCAGCTGTGGTACGACGTGGAATATCTTTTCACTGTGAACGAGAATGTATTTTCGCCACCGCCCAAGGTTAAGAGCGCCGTGGTGCTTATGAGGCGCAACAGCCGCACCTCCCTGCCCTGCGACGAAGCCCTGTTCAAGAAAATCGTGAAGGGAACATTCAACCAACGAAGAAAAAAATTGCGAAATTCAATACAACAGATTGTGGGCAAAGAGTCGCCGTTGCTTGCCAACCCCATACTCGACAAACGCCCCGAACAGCTGTCTATTGAAGAGTTTATAGAGCTGACACAGCAGGTTGAACGCGAATTAGCATAACAAAATGACAAAGGAATTCATCAACTACATAAAAGAGCTCATAGAGCAGAAGGACTCCGTTCTTTTGCAGGAGAGCATCTCCAAACTACACCCCGCCGACATTGCCGAGTTGTGTATTGAGCTCAGCATCGAGGAGGCGCGTTTCCTCTACCGCCAGCTCGACAACGAAAGAGCGGCCGACGCCCTCACCGAGATGGACGAGGACCTGCGTAACGAGCTGCTCGAAGAACTCCCCTCCGAGGCCATCGCCAAGCGTTTCGTAAACTATATGGACACCGACGATGCCGTGGACATCATCCGCGATATGGACGAGGAGAAGCAGGAGGAGGTACTCGCGCACATCAAGGACATAGAGCAGGCCGGCGACATTGTAGACTTGCTGCAATATGACGAGGACACCGCCGGTGGTCTTATGAGTACCGAGATGGTGGTGGTGAACGAGAACTGGAGTATGCCCGAGTGCTTGAAGGAGATGCGCAGCCAGGCCGAGGATATGGACGAAATCTACTACATCTATGTTGTGGATGACGACGAGCGACTCTGCGGTCTTTTCCCGCTGAAGAAGATGGTTACCAGCCCCTCGGTATCAAAAGTAAAGCACGTTATGAGCACCGACGTGGTGAGCGTGGATGTGGACACACCAATAGACGAGGTTACAATGCTCATTGAGAAATACAACCTTGTGGCCATCCCCGTTGTGGACAAGATAAACCGCCTGGTGGGCCAGATTACAGTCGATGACGTAATGGACGAGGTGCGTGAGCAGACCGAGCACGACCAGCAGCTCACCGCCGGTCTTACCCAGGACATCGAGAGCGACGACACCGTTTTCAAGCAGACAAGCGCGCGCCTGCCCTGGTTGCTTGTGGGAATGTTGGGTGGTATCGGTTCATCGATGCTTCTTAACTGTTTCGACAGCACCCTGGGGGCACACCCCGAGATGGCGCTCTTCATCCCCCTGCTCGCCGGTATGGGTGGTAACGTGGGTACGCAATCGTCGGCCATAGTTGTGCAGGGCCTTGCCAACAACTCGCTCGATTCCGGCCACATATTCCGCCACATAGCCAAGGAGATGGTTGTGGCATTCATCAACGCCACCATCCTGTCGCTTATGGTATATGTATATAACTTCTTCCTTTACGGAGCTGTTGACATCGTTACCCTATCGGTGCCGCTGAGCCTCTTTGTGGTAATACTTTTCGCATCGGGATTCGGCACATTCATCCCCTTGGTGCTGGAGCGTATGAACATAAACCCCGCAGTGGCCACTGGCCCGTTCATACAGATTATAAACGACCTCAGCGGTATGACGTTCTATATGATTATCTCAATGATACTGAGCAGTATTATGGGGTGAAACCACAAAATAAAGAACAACAGAGATTAGGAAATTTGTTTTATTTGCATATTTTTGCAACGACATAATAGTAATTATTTAATTTTAACGCAGATGAGTGAGACAGCAAAATCGAATGTACAGCTCGACGAGCAAAGCATTGCGACTTCCCCTGAACAGGCAGTAAATGCCGCTACGCCCGAGCAAGTTACAGAACAGACAACACAAGAGACAGCGGTGGAAACACCGGTAACCGAGAGTACCAGGCCGGCGACACGTCAGGAGATAATGGAACGCATAAAGGCAATTGCCGCAGAGGGCGACATACTCAACTGCAAAGCCGAGGTAGAGGGGCTCAAGGTGCAATTCTACCGCCTTCGCACAGCCGAGATTGACGCTGCACGCAAGGAATTCGTTGCCGAGGGCGGTGAAGAGAACGTATTCATTCCCGAGCCCGATGCTCTCGAAGAACCTTTCAAAGAGGCGATGAACATAATAAAGGCCAAGCGCAACGCCTGGATTAAAGCACAGGAGGAGGAGCAGCAGGCCAATTACGAAACAAAGCTCGCGTTGCTTGCACAGTTACAGGAGCTGGTGGAAAAGGCCGGCGAAGGAGCCCCCGATGCAGCAGCCTTCAAAGCACTGCAGGCACGTTGGAAGGAGATAAAGAACATCCCCCAGGACAAAGTTGCCGACCTATGGAAGCAATACCAGTTGTTGGGCGAGCAGTTCTACGATGTTCTCAAGATAAACCACGAGTTCCGCGAGTATGACTTCAAGAAGAACCTTGAAATAAAGACAAGAATATGCGAAACGGCCGAATCGCTCACCACGGCCGACGATGTGATAAGCGCATTCCGTCAGTTGCAGCAGCTGCACAACGAGTTCCGCGAGACAGGCCCTGTGGCACAGGAGCTGCGCGAGGAGGTATGGGCACGCTTCAAGGCAGCCTCAACCACCATCAACCGCCGCCACCAGGAACATTTCGAGGGCAAAAAGGAGCAAGAGCGCATAAACCTTGAAAAAAAGACCGCACTTTGCGAACAGATTGAGAGCATCGACTATGCAACGCTCACAGGCTACCAGGCGTGGAACGATATGACACAGCACATTCTCGACCTGCAGGCCGCCTGGAAGGAGATAGGCTTTGCACCACAGAAGATGAACGTAAAAATCTTCGAGCGTTTCCGCGCTGCGTGCGACAACTTCTTCAAACGCAAGAGCGACTATTACAAAGAGATAAAGAACAACCTTGCCGCCAACCTCGAAAGAAAAAAGATGCTGTGCGATGCAGCCGAGGCACTCAAAGACAGCGAGGAGTGGAAAGAAACAGCCGACAAACTCACCAAACTGCAGAAAGAGTGGAAAGAGGTGGGCCCTGTGGCACAGAAATACTCCGAGGCATTGTGGAAACGCTTTGTGGCAGCCTGCGATGCGTTCTTCGAAAGACGTAATGCAGCCACCTCGTCGCAGCGCAAGAGCGAGCAAGAGAATCTGAAGCAGAAACGCGCAATCATTGAGAGTATAAATGCCATAAGCCCCGATGCAAGCGAGAGCGAGCAGACCAAACAGCTCAACGAGCTCATACAGCAGTGGAACAGCGCCGGCCACGTACCCTTCAAAGAGAAAGATAAGATTTACAAGGAGTACAAGCAGGCGATAAACGCCCTCTACGAAAGATTGCACATAAGCGCAAACGAGCGTAAGTTGAGCGACTTCCGCAACAACATAGCCAAGGGTGCCGGCAGCCTGCAACGCGAACGCGAGCGCCTCATACGCCAGTACGAGAATATGAAGGCCGAAATTGCCACCTATGAGAACAACCTCGGTTTCTTGAATACATCCAACAAAAAGGGCCAAAGCCTTGTGGATGTAATGCGCCAGAAGATGGAGAAACTAAAAGGCGATGCACAGGTTATTCTGCAAAAGATACACCTCATCGAGGAGGAGATGGAGAAAGCATAAGAAAAAAGTAAATAACAGCATCGAGGCCGCCAATTGGCGGCCTCGATGCTGTGTATATATCTATCAAATAGCAATTTACCCCTTCCTTTTGGGGTTGGCAGGAAACCACCCCTTTTCCACACGCCTTTTCTGTGCAAAAACCTCTCCTATGCTCCAAAAGGAGGAGAAGGCCACCACACCCAATATTATAGACACAAACAGATTGTCCACAAGCAACGAGGCCACAGCCGTCGCTATACCCGCAAACAGAAAGAGCCACCAGCTGCGCACACCTATGTAATATTCGGCCTTTATCACAAGCGGGTGAAAAAGACCAATCACCAAAAACGTGGCAACGCCTATAATTATTCCCATAAAATTCAGTTCCATAGTTCCTTAATTAAAAACAGAGGTAAATAAAAGCTATGCACAATAGCGGTTGCAAAAATATAAAGTTTGCGTCAATATTATTTGCAGTAAATTGGCTTTTTTATATGAGTTTTCACAATATTCGTATATTTTTGCAATAAACAGTAAAACATATAACAATGAACAGCATAAAAAGATTACTACAGGCTGCAATAATAGTAGCAATGGGCGCAGTGGTCACACCCGCCACGGCACAAGAGAACAGATACACTCCCACTCCCGAAAACCTGCAGGCACGCCGCGAGTTTGCCGACAGCAAGTTCGGCATATTCATCCATTGGGGCATATACAGTATGTTTGCGCAAGGCGAGTGGTACTTGCAGAATGCCGAGATAGACAAGGCCGAATATGCCAAGGCTGCCGATGCCTTCTACCCCCATCGCTTCGACGCTAAAGCGTGGGTGGCAGCCATAAAGGAGGCCGGCGCAAAATACATATGCTTCACCAGCCGCCACCACGACAGTTTCTCAATGTGGGATACAGCCGAGAGCGACTACAACATAGTAGATGCCACACCCTTTGGGCGCGATGTGATAAAGGAGCTTGCCGACGAGTGTCACAAGCAGGGGATAAAACTGCATCTGTACTATTCGCACCTCGACTGGGCACGCGATGAATACCCTATGGGCCGCACCGGCAAGAAAATCATAGGGCGCGACACCACAAAGGTCGATTGGCCCAAATACTATGACTTTATGAACCGCCAGCTCACCGAACTGCTCACAAACTACGGCGAGATAGGCGCAATATGGTTCGACGGCTGGTGGGACCACGACGAGGACAGCATAGCCTTCGATTGGCAGTTACAAGAGCAGTATGCAATGATTCATCGCCTGCAGCCGCAGTGCCTTGTGGGCAACAACCACCACCAAGTACCCTTCAGTGGCGAGGACATTCAGATATTCGAGCGCGACCTCCCGGGCGAGAACAAGGCAGGCCTTTCGGGGCAGGATGTGAGCCGCCTACCGCTTGAAACCTGCCAGACGATGAACGGTATGTGGGGCTACAAACTCATAGACCAAAACTACAAGAGCACCGAAACACTCATACAATACCTTGTGAGCGCAGCAGGCAAAGGAGCCAACCTGCTTATGAATGTAGGCCCGCAGCCCAACGGCGAGATTCCCGCCGCAGCCCTGCAACGCCTTAAGGAGATGGGCGAGTGGACAAGGGCCAACGGCGAAACCATCTATGGCACCACCGCGGGCGACATACCCGTACAGGAGTGGGGAGTGACCACCCGCAAGGGAGAGCGCCTTTTCGTTCACATAATGAACCTCGACAGCACCGAATTGTTCCTGCCGCTCGGTTGCAAAGTGAAAAAGGCATTTACATATGCCGACAAAAAGCCGGTGAAGGTAAAAAAGACAAAGGGCGGAGTGAAACTGCAGTTCGACGAGGCACCCGCAGGGGTGGACTACATTGTGGAGCTCATAACAAAATAGCGAAATGGCAAAATTAGAGATATGCGCAGGCAGCGTGGAGAGCGTTATAGCCGCACGCAACGGTGGCGCAGCACGCGTTGAATTGTGCGCTGCGCTGGAGATTGGCGGCATCACCCCGTCTAAAGGCCTCATAGCGCAATCACGCCAAGTAGAAGGAATAGATTTGAATGTGATAATACGCCCGCGCGGTGGCGATTTCCTCTACGACGAATACGAGGCCGCCTGTATGATAGAGGACATACGCACCTGCAAGCAACTTGGTGCCGACGGAGTGGTAATAGGCGCCCTCACAGCCGATGGCGACATAGACACTGCACTATGCAGCAGGCTCGTTGCCGCTGCCGAAGGAATGAGCGTTACCTTTCACCGCGCATTCGATATGTGCCGTAACCCGCAAAAGGCGCTCGAGGATATAATAGCAATGGGGTGTCACAGGCTGCTAACATCGGGGCAGGCGGCCACGGCACACGAAGGTATTCCCCTTATTAAAGAATTAGTGCAACAGGCCTGCGGGCGCATAATCATAATGCCCGGATGTGGTGTGAACAGCTACAATGCAGCCGGCATACTGCAGGCAACAGGCGCGGTGGAGATTCACGCATCGGCACGCAAAAGCGTGCCAAGCGGTATGCAGTTCCGCCACAGCGGAGTGAGTATGGGCAGCCCCCACAACGACGAGTATGCCCGCAAGGAGACAAGCGAGGAGGAGGTTCGAGCGATTGCAAAGGAGATAGGGTAAACAATTCGGCCCCAAAAGCATACGTCGTATGCTTTTGGGGCCGAACTTTGGTTCACTTAATCTCATTTCCAAAAGCCATTACCTGTCCAACCATTTCTTCTGTTAGACTGGAACTTACCATCATAGCCACCCTCTCCGGGAACAACCTCGTTCCCACCTAACCCTGAGGTTGCAATCATTGCATCTATACTACAATCTATCGTAAAAATATCGGGAGTAATATATTCTTTCTTAAAATCCATAACTATTCTTCTATTTCACAAATCATCTAACAATAAACTTTTTATTTTTCACAACGTAAATGCCCTTGGCAAGGCCATCGAGATTCTCCGCAGCAGCACGTGCCAAACGCCCGTCAATGCAGTAAACATCGGCAGGGAACAGACACTGTGCATCCTCAATCTCCCTTACATCCGTTGTTGCGCCATCAAAATCAATTCGCACACTCTTCTGCATATAAGTATCGCTCACATTCTCAAAATAAGCACGGGTAGCATCAATTGAAGCCTTGTCTGTACCACGACGGATTGCTTGATACTTTGTGTCATCTTCAAGAATCTCTGTCACGCCATACAAGCCCTCCATATAAGGAGCCTCAATACCGGTATATGTACCCACAAAGCGCCAATCGCCATATTCAACCTCAACAGGAGTATTCTCCTCAACAGTAACACCAAAATAGAAGGGGCCGCCGGCATCTGCGCTGAACTTAACCAGATAAGGAGTATTTGCAACCATTGTTTCAACAGATGAGAAGCAGATAGCATCCTCGCTCACACCGGCAAACTCCTTAACCTCGCAGAGTAAAGGCTCTAAGTTTTCATCATAGCCGAATGCTTCTACATCGACATCAAAAGGCAAGCAAAGAGTGCTCCAACCTGCCTTGAACGAACGGATAAGGGCAACGTTCTTCAGGCCGGGAGCAATCGCAAGCTCCGAACCGTCGCTGTATATTTGAGTAGGAGCAAACACCACCTTCATTACCCATTGACAGCCGAATTCGAACCGATCTATTTCAATGTCTGCCAACAAGCGGTCACCATCAATCCGTGCATTGAGCACAACCGGTACCTCACCCATTGTCGGGCCAATCCAACTATCGGCAGCATATGCAGAATCATCTCCCGCGGTTATTGTTACCTGCTGCTCCGCATTTATACAACCATCCTCGTCGATGGTAACATCGGTCAATTTAATATTACCTATTGGAACCATCTCAAGAATAAGATTATTGAACACTAACGACATTCCATCAGCACCTTCAATCAAGTGAATTGTAGTAGGCCTGGGAGCTGTTATTTTAAATTCCCCGGCTCTCCCTCCATCCACATATGCATCATATGAAACAGTATAGTCATTTGTATATTCTGTAATTATCGTGGGGAAGAACTGCACATAATACGTATGCCTGCTTAAACCATCGGCATCATTGCCTTCATTGGACACTGTGATTGTCAACAACGCACTTTTTTCATCATAGGAGTGTGTTGCCACAGCCGCCCGACCATTAACTGTATAGTTCAACAGATTCTCATCATACGATATGTGACTCAAATCCAAAGTATCACCTGCAACAGGAACAGCGTGCACCACACCGTTATATTCTATTGTATTCAAAGTTGAATAATAAATGAACTGAACATCATCGGCATAAAGGGTTGTACCTTCTTTCATATTTTCAAATGTCCAATAATCAGCTGCCGAAATAATCGTGTTCATCATTTCCGGTGCCTCATCGCTTACATATTCAAGCGGCACAACAATCTCCTGCCAATCGCCATTGGCTGTAGTTGTAAATGTATAATCACATTTTGCAACCAACGTGCCGGTTGATGCTGTATTTTCGTCAATTCCCATAATCGCTCTGTCCACATTGTCGCGTTGCTGATTGGGAGAAGATTTACTACCCACATTTGAGGCATAAGTTCCCTTCCATAAATATACAATGATGTGCGAATTCTCCCCCGTAGCATCGGTTCTCTTGTAACGTCCTTTAATGGCATCGGGCTTATAAGTAAAAGGAACACCTCCATAAACACCACCAACACAATCATTAGTAGATGATAATACGACATATCTCCACGGTGTACCCAAATTAACAAAGGCGGGAGCTAAAGACGGAATACCAACACCAACGTATGTATTAACCATTTTAACAGCGCCCTCTTCATTATCGTAAAATATCAGTTCCTTTTTTGAGGTTGCTATCGCCCTCTGATTGACTGAAGAACCGTTCCAATCGGTTGGTTCAACACCGGGACGCTGACGCATTTCACCTGTCTTGGAAGAATTTAAACCACCGCTTCCGAAAGCCTCGGTAGAGCCACAAGTTGTTTTCCAGTTGTCAAACCCCACATTTGGCAACTGTTGTGCCTGCACGGCTGCTACCGCACAAAGCAATAATGTTGTAAAAAAATGTTTCATCTACAATAATTTTAAAAGTTACTTTAATTCACAGGAAAAGGCACTGTTCGTTGTTTTTATTTTCAAAAATGTCACTTCCTCCCTTTTCTCGCTAACATCGCCTTTTGCTAACCCCGCAAAAACTTTATAAAGCCATTACTTAATAAAAAACGCGCTACCGCACAGCACGATGAGTGCTACACGATAGCGCGATTATCACAGCATACGCCTCAGCCTTAGGGGGAGGGGCGGTTAATTTACCGTATTTCAAACAATTACAAGCACAACCACAGCAAGCGACCGGTGTGGTTGACCAAGCATTAATGCTGTATATTGTTCTGCTTTGCATTGTTACGGATATTATTAAAAGGGGTTTTATGGTAACTAAAGGATATCCGTGCCTACCGCAACGGACATCGGCGTTATGTGCCTTTAACCAACAAGCGCAAATATATTGTTTTTCATTAAATCTATGCAATCATCGCAAACCTGTTTTTTAACATTTTACCTTAATTTTTTGTTTTTTAACTAAAAGGATTGAACACTATTTCCCCAACTGCTTTATCACCTTCACCAGTTGCTCGCCAAGCCCTATCGAATACCCCTGCGACATATACACCACACGGTTAAAGGTGTCGGCCACCAGAATTATGGGGCGGGCAGGGTTCTGCAACTTCATATTCGCCACTATTTCGTTATGTATGGTGCCATCTATGTCGGTGCCCCACACCACTGTCGATGGCAATTGCGGAAAATCGTTCACGAAACGGGCAGCCTCATCGTCATTGGCAAACAGCAGCACCATTTTCTGCCCCCAGGTTTCAAAATCTTTTGCATAGGGCATTACGTCACGCAGGAAGTGGTTGGTGGGCTCGCTGTTGGGGGCAACAAGAGCTATCACATAATAACCGCGCCCTGTGGCCGAGAGGAGCGAGCGCTTGCTGCCCGCGGCATCGCAGAAAAGATTTTCGCTGTTGAAATTGCCTATCACCTGCAGGCGCTCGCTGCTTTCGCGCTGCACATAAGCAAGCCTCTCCTTCTCGCCATCGTTCACGCTGAAGAAGGTTAAGTGGGCAAGCACACCGCCATCGGCCATACGTGTGCCTGTAACCATAAGATAGTCGCCGGCATCCATCGGCGTGCCGTTTTCAAGCATAGATTCGTATGTGGCACTCTCGGGGTAATTTTGCAGTTGCAAACGGCCGTTCACTATCTTTGATATTGAAAAATGCGAATAGTATTTGGGATTGTCTATAAACGCAGTGGGCCTGAACGACGCGGTAACCATTCCCTGCGCCACCTGCTTGGGCTCCTCCGTTTCAAAATTCACATCCACCCAGCCGCGTTCCTGCGACAACCATTGTGTTTTGCCCGTAACAACATCTATGCGGGCAGGGATACCCATACTGCGGGCACCCGACACAAAGAATACATTGCGCGAACGGGCATCGCACACACGCATCTCCCACACACCGCGGGGCGACATACAGAGGCGTTGCGGGTTCCACTCCTTGTCTATGGTTATGTAGTTGCGGCACCACTCCACCCACTCCTGTGGCAAGGCGGCAAAGGCCGCTCTTTGGGCTGCAGTGAAACAATCGTTGAAAAAGGCTCTGTATGGCGTTAGCTTCTCAACACTCACACGGGGGTTGAGCACATAGTTATAGAAGGCGGCATCGTCGCTCCACATAGCCCTGCTGCCTGCCAAATGGTCGCGCAGCACGGCAAGCTCCACATCGCGCAAATCCTTGTCCGATATTACCGACAGCAGCTGCACCGCAAGTGGCACATTCTCCTTGGACACCCCTTGCAGAAACTCCTTTATCACCGCGTGATTGCCGCGCGATTTCTTGAAAAGGCTGCACAAGAGAGCCTCGTCGGCACCTATTGAGCGGGCAAAGGCAGCCGCATCGGCCGGCGTGATGAAGGTTGCCACATATGCATTGCGTATGGAATCTTCGCAAGCAAAGCGGCGGGCATTCTCGGCAGCCTGTTCGGGGGTGACGGCAGGCTGCGTATTACGTTCGCGCGGCGGGGTAATATTCATTTCAAAAGAGGCAGCGTAACCACTCGTTTTGTCGAGCACAATAACGGCGGTGTCGCCACTGCCCGCGTTGCACAGTGCATAGCCATACATACCATCTTTGGCAGCCCACGCAAGCAGCGAGCCCTTGCCCGTGGAGAGGGTGGCATAGCCATCGGCATCGCTTTGGCGCACTGCCGCGGTGAAGAACTCGGCATAGTTATATATCTTATACTCAACGCCAGTGGCAACAGGGCTGCCCTTTTTATCGAGCACGCGCACCGTTACAGGTGCCACCGGTGCATAATTGGCCGTGACGTTAATTTCGGTGGTGCAGGGAGTGCGCCCCACAACCTCCTCGGGGCCGTCGTAATTACCAAAGGCATTGGTATGCATAAGCATTCCGCGGGAAGCGGGAGCGTTGAACCAGGCAAGATTCAGCACAGGCTCGGGCTCGCAGGCGCCCAGGAAATGCCACTCGCCATCCACCCAAGCCTCAACCCAGGCATGGTTGTCGTCGGTGTGTGCCCAGCGCGGCGTATATACCTGCCTTGCGGGTATTCCCACGGCACGCAAAGCTGCCACGGTGAATGTCGATTCTTCGCCACAACGGCCATAGGCTGTGCGCACCGATGCAAGCGGCGAACTTGTACGGGCATCGCTGGGGGTGTATGTAACCTTTTCGTGGCACCAATGATTAACCTCCAACACAGCATCGCGCATAGAGAGGCCACGCACACGCTCCTTAAGTTCGTTATAGAAAACCACGCGGCTGCTGTCCATATCCTCGTTGTTCACCCTCACGGGCAGTACAAAATGCAGGAACTCCCTCACGGGTACCGCGCGGCCCCAGGGCATTTCGGCGCGGGCCTTAAGTGCGTAATCCACATTCTGCAAATGGAACTGCGCCGGGTAGTCGGCAATGTCGGGCAGGGGCATATATGCATAGAGGAACTGCATTGCCTGCAGGCGCGCCCCCGACAGTTCCCCGTCAAACACCGCAAAGTATTTTTCGTTACCAAAAGCAGCCCTGCGTTGCTCGAAATCGGCAGCTATTTTGCCCTTTTCATCGAGGTTTTCACCGGTGCCGGCGGCACAAGATGCAAACAGCACTGCCACTGCTGCAAACCATAGAGTGAGAATATTTTTCATATAACAGATATTTTACAAAACTTGCAGTAAATATATGGAATATATTTGAGAACGGGCAACGTGTCGGCTACTTTTTGTCTGCCGTGCCGCTTTTTCACACGCCACAAAAAGCCACAGCAACGCGCACGCGCTATATTTAATAATATTTTATGTCTTGATATAGATAAACTTTTTATATCTTTGTACCAATGTGCTAACAGAAGCCAATGATATGAAAAACATAACAAACAACATATCCTCCAAGGTGCTGCTACGCTGGCTGTGGAACAGTTCCAAAGGAGCACGCGGCCAGGCCGCACTAAACACCATAATAGGGCTTTTAGATGTTGCCTGCCAGCTATTGTGGGTACTTGCCTGCAAAAGAGCCATAGACATAGCAACGGGTGAGTGCGAAGGCTCCATTGCCATTACAGGCTGCGTAATAGGTGCGCTTATGCTCACCGAAATACTTTCGCGTGCCGCCAACCGTTGGATTCACGCGGTGATAGGAACAAAAGTGCGCAACAGAATGCGTTTGAAGATATTTTCGCGCCTGCTGCGCGGCGAGTGGTTACACCTGCAAAAACACCACACGGGCGACCTCATCAACCGCCTCGAGGGTGATGTGAACAACATCACCGCGCTGATAACCGAAACCATACCCGCAGCAATAGTGGTTATGGTGCAGTTGCTTGCATCCTTCGCTCTGCTCTTCTCTATGAGCCCTATGCTGGCTGTTTCGGTACTTGTGGCCCTGCCCATAGCAATGTTGGCAAGCCGTTTCTACATAAAGAAGATGCGCCGCTTCAACCGCGAGGTGCGCGACAGCGACAGCCGCATACAGGAGGTGCTGCAAGAGAGCCTGCAACACAAAGCATTGATAAAAGCTCTGGAACAGAACAAAAACACAGAGCTGCAACTCACCAACCTGCAGGAGAAACTGCAAGGACAGGTGCGCAACCGCACAAAATTCTCACTTGGCGCATACAGCTTCACACAACTTGGCTTTGCGGCGGGCTACCTCATAGCCTTTATGTGGGGTGTGCAGGGGCTGGCCACGGGTGCGGTGAGCTTTGGAACCCTTTCGGCATACCTGCAATTAGTGGGGCTCATACAACGCCCCACTATGGATATGAGCCGTTTCATTCCAAGCATAGTATCGTCGCTCACGGCGGCCGAACGCCTGTATGAGCTCGAGGATATCCCCGAAGAGAGGCAGGGCGATGCCGTTATGCTCAACAGCACGGCCGGTGTGCGTTTCACGGGGGTGAATTTCAAATACGAGAAGGAGAGCCGCACCATCTTCGACAATTTCAGCTACGACTTCCCGCCAAACAGTTGCACGGCTATTGTGGGCGAGACAGGCGCCGGCAAAACCACCCTCATACGCCTTTTAGTGGCGCTCGTAAACCCACAGGGTGGCAAGGTTGAGATATACAACGAGGAAGAGAAGCACAACTCATCAACCCTCACCCGCTGCAATTTTGTATATATTCCGCAAGGCAACAGCCTCATAAGCGGCACCATAAGAGACAACCTGCTTATGGGCAACCCCACCGCCACCGAGGAGCAGATGAGACGCGCACTGCACATAGCCTGTGCCGACTATGTTATGGAACTGCCCGAGGGCATAGACACCGAGCTGTCGGAACAAGGCGGCGGCCTGAGCGAAGGGCAGGCACAGCGCATAGCCGTTGCACGCTCTATCCTGCGCCCCGGCAGCATACTCATACTCGACGAGGTGACATCGGCCCTCGACGAAGAGACCGAGCAGGAGATGCTGCGCCGTCTCACAAGCAGCCAAACAGGCAAAACACTCATATTCGTGACACACCGCCCCGCAATCATCAAATACTGCGACAAGGTGCTGCGCATAGAAAAACCGCAGGCAACATAAGTTAAAGAACGGGGCGGCATACAATAAAGATAAGAAAAGCACGTTAAAAGATAGAAAAAATTAAAAGATATGATTGAATATTTGAAGGGGGAGATAGCGGAACTCACACCCGCCACAGCCATCATTGAGTGTGCCGGCGTGGGCTACGAAACAAGCATCACCCTAAACACATACAGCGCGTTGCAGGGCAAAAAGGATGCCAAACTGTTTATCTACGAAGTTATACGTGAAGACACACACCAACTATACGGCTTCAGCAACAAGCAGGAGCGACAGCTCTTTTTGCTGCTCATCTCCGTGTCGGGCATTGGCGGCAACACCGCCCGCACCATATTGTCGGCATTCACCATTGCCGAGCTGTGCGAGGCCATTGCCTGTGGCAATGACAAGGCCATAAAGAGCGTAAAGGGGATAGGCCTGAAAACCGCGCAACGCATAATAGTCGATTTGAAGGACAAGATTAAGGAGATTGGCGGCGATGCAATAGGCACCACACAAACAAGCACGGCTATAGACAACGATGTGGTAGATGGCGCCGTTGCCGCACTTGTTATGCTCGGTTTTCCCGGGGCGGCAGCATCCAAGGTTGTTCAGAGCATTGCCAAGAGCAACCCCACAGCCACCATAGAACAGGTAATAAAACTGGCACTTAAAGAACTGTAAAAAGAGAGAAACAAGGGGGAATGAGAACACGCGCACTGCTTATGCTTTTACTGTTTTGCACAGCCACAATAATGGTTGCGCAGAACAATAATGCACAAACCGTGCGACAGCAGCGCAGGCAGACAGTGGCCGAGCGAAGAGCTGCCGAACAGGCACGCAAAGACAGCCTCAAGCTCATATACCCCATTTCGCAAACGGTGCCTGCAGGCATAGAGGAGATGAAACAGTTGCCTATGGACCTGCGCACACCCCCCAACATAAAGAGCGACACGGTTTACAACGAAAAGGATGGCACCTACTCCATAGGCTCGCGCTTGGGCGAGGGCAGCCTGCTCACCACCCCGATATTGATGAACCAAGACGAATACACCAGATGGCGTATGAGCCGTTCTATGCAGAATTTCTTCCGCAAAAAGAACGACGAGGATTGGCTCAAGGCAAAGGATGGCGACAAGTTCGATTTCACCGATATGCAGTTCGACCTGGGCCCTGCCGAGAAGATTTTCGGCCCCGGCGGTGTGAGAATAAAAACCCAGGGAAATGCCGAAATAAAGTTCGGCTACTCCATTCAGGAGGTTGACAACCCCTCACTCAGCGAGCGCAACCGCAAGACCAACACATTCGACTTTGACGAGAAGATAAACCTAAATGTAAAGGGTAGCGTGGGCGACAAGATGAATATGGACTTCAACTACAACACCGAAGCCACATTCAGCTACGATGCCAAGAAAATAAACCTCAAATACGAGGGCAAGGAAGACGAGGTTATAAAACTGCTGGAGGCAGGTAACGTGACCTTCCCCACAAACTCAAGCCTCATAAGGGGAGCATCGTCGCTCTTTGGTATAAGAGCCGATTTCCAGTTCGGCAAGCTGTCGTTGCAAACGGTTGTATCGCAAAAGACATCGAACAGCACGGTTGTGAGTTCAAAGGGCGGCACACAGCTCACCACATACGAGATTGAGATAACCGACTACGACGAAAACAAGCACTTTTTCCTCGCCCACTATTTCCGCGACAACTACGACCGCTCTATGGCCCAGTTGCCCACCATCATATCGGGTGTGAGCATAAACCGCATAGAGGTATGGGTAACCAACAAAAGCGGCGACTACAACAACCCGCGTAACATTGTGGCCTTCACCGACCTTGCCGAGCAAAAGCACATAAGCAACGACCGCTGGATGAGTATGGAAGCCACACCCATACCCGCCAACAACGCCAACAACCTGTATAGCGAACTGAACACCACATACGCCGGCATACGCGATGCCGACCAGGTAAATACCCTTCTCAACGGCAACGACAACCTTTACGGCGGGCGCGACTACGAAAAACTCTCGAGCGCCAGGTTGCTGTCGGCATCGGAATACAACCTGAATAAGGAACTCGGTTTCATATCGCTGAAAACCGCCCTGCGTGCCGACGAGGTGCTGGCAGTGGCCTATGAATACACCTACGGCGGGCAGACCTACCAGGTTGGTGAGTTTTCGTCGGATGTAAAGGATTCCAAGAGCGCCCTGTTTGTAAAGCTCATAAAACCCAATGCAAGTTCACCTGTGAACGCCTGCTGGGACCTTATGATGAAGAACGTATATTCACTTGGAACCCGCAACATAAAGAGTAACGACTTCAAGCTCGATGTCTATTATGCAAGTGACAGCCTTGGAACAAACATCACATACCTACCCGAGGAGAGCCTAAAAAGCAAAACGTTGCTGCAACTTCTGAACCTCGACAGGCTCGACAGCAACAACACCAAGGAGGCCCCTAACGGCATCTTCGACTTCATTGACGGGTACACGGTCGACGCCTCGTCGGGCCGCGTGTTCTTCCCGTCGGTGGAGCCCTTCGGCAGCTACCTCAAAAAGAAGATAGGTAACGATGCGCTTGCCGAAAAGTATGTATTCCAGGAGCTGTACGACTCAACCAAAACCGTAGCCAAGCAGATAGCCGAGAAGGATAAATTCTACCTAATAGGCGAATACACCGGCTCGGCCGCCAACGTGATAAACACAGGCGCCACCAACATCCCGCGCGGCTCGGTGGTGGTTACCGCCGGCGGCGTCACCCTCACCGAGAACAGCGACTATCAGGTGGATTACGCATCGGGTATAGTGACAATACTGAACCAGAGCATCATAGATGCCGGCACCAACGTGCAGGTGTCGCTCGAGAGCAACACGCTCTTCAATATGCAGCGAAAAACCGTGCTCGGCCTCAACTGGAAGTACGATTACTCCGACGAACTGAACTTTGGCGGTACATTTATGTCGCTCACCGAGAAGCCACTCACCTCCAAGGTGGATATGGGTGCCGAACCGCTCAACAATCGAATATGGGGCTTCAACCTGTCGTGGAAGAAGCAGAGCCAGTGGCTCACCAACCTGCTCGACCGCCTGCCGCTCATCAGCTGCACAGCGCCTTCGAGCATAAACCTCACGGCCGAATTTGCCAAGCTCGATGCCGGCACATCAAGTGACGTGCAGAGCGAGGCATCGTATGTAGATGACTTCGAGAGCACCGAAAACGGCGTGGACATAAAGCAGGCATCGGCCTGGATGCTCTCCTCGCTGCCCACCGGGATGCCATACAGCAACCTCACCAACAACATACTCACAGGATTCGACCGCGCCCTCATCAGCTGGTACACAATAGACCCGCTATTCACACGCCGCAGTTCGTCGCTCACACCCGCACACATAAAGAGCGACCTCGAGCAGCTGTCCAACCACTATGTGCGCGAGGTATATGAACGCGAGCTCTTCCCCAACAAGGAATCGACATACGGCGAAAGTTCCACACTGTCGCTGCTGAACGTAACATTCTATCCCAACGAAAGAGGCCCCTACAACCTCGACACAGACCTCGATGTAAACGGCAAGCTCAACAACCCCGAAAAACGATGGGGCGGTATCACACGCCAGCTCACAACCACCGACTTTGAGGGGGCAAACATACAGTATATCGAATTCTGGATGCTCGACCCCTTCATCTATGAGCAGATGGATATGGGC
Source organism: Bacteroidaceae bacterium (assembly GCA_017503645.1). Classification (GTDB taxonomy): domain Bacteria; phylum Bacteroidota; class Bacteroidia; order Bacteroidales; family Bacteroidaceae; genus HGM04593. Next base: position 24,732 of record JAFVSR010000001.1, read on the forward strand.
GGTGACCTCTATTTCAATCTGGGCGAGGTGTCAGAGGATATTATGAAGGACGGCAAGAAATTCTTTGAGAACGGCCTCCCCGCAAGCGGTAACAGCTACACGGCCGAGGAGACCGTTTGGGGCCGTGTGCCCACAATAAACAGCCTTGTATATGCCTTCGACAACAATTCGGACAGCAGGGCGCAACAGGATGTGGGCCTCGACGGTTTAGACAATGCAGGCGAAGCCGCATACCCCACCTATCAGAACTATCTCAATGCCATTAAAGGCAGGGTGCGTGCCGAGGTGTACGACAGCATTGCAGCCGACCCCGCAGGCGACAACTATCACTACTTCAGAGGTGGCGACTACGATGCTGTGCAAAAAAGCATAATGGAGCGCTACAAATATTTCAATAACAGCGAGGGCAACTCGCCCACATCGGGTGGCGAGAGCTACAGCAGTGCCGCCAAAAGCACACCCGACGTTGAGGACAACAACCAGGACTTCACGATGGACGAGTATGAGAATTTCTTCCAATACCACATATCGTTGCGCCCCGAGGATATGCAGGTGGGTAGCAACTACATAACCGACAAACGCACGGTAAGCACCAAGCTGCGCAACGGCAATACCGAGAGTGTCGATTGGTACAAATTCCGCATCCCCGTGGAGGACTATGAAAAAGCCGTGGGCAACATACGCGACTTCACATCCATACGTTTCCTGCGTATGTATATGACCTCGTTCCGCAAGCCCATAACACTGCGCTTTGCCACAATGGAGCTCATTCGCGGCGACTGGCGCCCCTATCAGCAGCCCATTGCATCGAAGAACAACACCGCCCCAACCATTTCGGGCGACTTCACAATGGCAGCCATAAACATAGAGGAGCACGGCGACAGAAAGCCCGTGAACTACGTGTTGCCCCCCGGAATAAGCCGCATCATAGATCCCAGCCAGCCGCAGCTGCGCCAGGACAACGAGCAAGCCCTCTCTTTGCAGGTGAACAACCTGGGCAGCAAGGAGTCGCGTGCAGTTTACAAAAAGAGCAACCTGGATATACGCCAATATGAGCGCATACAGCTGTATGTGCACGCCGAGGCGCCCGAGATAGATGTGACACAGCTCGCCCACAACGACCTTTCGGTATTCGTGCGCCTGGGTTCCGACTACAAGAGCAACTACTACGAATACGAGGTGCCGCTCTACATTACCCCCCACGGTTCGTACGACGGCAACAGCCAAAGTGCTGCAGCCATTGTGTGGCCGCAGGAGAATATGATAGACATCCCATTGGCAAAACTCACAAACGTAAAGGTAAAACGCAACACCCTGCGCAACAGCCAAAGCGGCGGGGTGAACAACACCACCATATACAGCGAGTACGACGAGGATAACCCCAAAAACAGAATTAGCGTTGTGGGCAGCCCCACGTTGGGCCAGATAAAGGTGATGATGATTGGTGTGCGCAACAACACAGCCACAACAAAATCGGGAACCGTTTGGGTGAACGAAATGCGCCTGCTCGGCTTCAACAACAAGAGCGGATGGGCAGCACAGGGAAACCTCAACATAAAACTGTCCGACCTGGGCTCCCTCACCGCCCAAGGACGTATGGAGACTGCCGGCTTTGGCGGCTTGGAGGACAAACTGGCATCGCGCCGCACCGACGACTACTACCGCTACACCATCACAGGAACATTCGACCTTGGCCGCTTCCTGCCCAAGGCTGCAAAAGTATCGTTGCCCACATACTACTCGTTCACCGAGGAGGTGTCGTCGCCCCTCTACAGCCCGTTCGACACCGACCTTCTGCTCGACGATGTGCTCGATTCATACACCGGCACAAGCCGCGACTCATTGAAGAACATTGCCGAGGTACGTTCGGTTACAAGGAACTTCAGCGTAAGCAATGCCAAGATAAACATTGCAAGCCCTGTACCTATGCCGTTCGACCCCGCCAACCTCTCTTTCAGTTTCTCATACTCAAAGACCGAGAACAGCGGCAGCACCATAAACTGGGAGGACAAACTCAACTGGAAAGCCTCCATTGCCTATAACTACAGCAGCCCCATAAAGACCATCAAGCCGTTTGCGGGCATAAAGAGCAAATCGAAATGGTGGAAGATACTCAAGGATTGGGGTATAAACCCATTGCCGCAGAGCATCGCTGCCAACACCGATATGATACGCAACTATCACGAGATGCAGCGCCGCGACCTCAACGCAATAGATGGCGGTGCAAGCATCCCGCTCACCTTCTCGCAGCAGTTCTACTGGAACCGCAGCTTCACAATGAAGTGGGACCCCACCACCAACCTAAAGATGAACATAAGCACCGGCACCAATGCCGAGATTGAGGAGCCGTTCCTGCCCGTAAACAAGAACCGCTTCCCCAACGAATATGCCATATGGAAGGACTCCGTAAAGCGCAGCATAAAGGACTTTGGCCGCCCGCTCACCTACCAGCAGAGTTTCTCGGCATCGTACAACCTGCCCATAAACAAGTTGCCCATATTCGAATGGGTAAACGCCGATGCCAACTACACATCGTCGTACAATTGGGCACGTGGCAACAATGTAGGCGGAGTGAATTTGGGCAACAACATAGCCAACAAGAGAAACATAACATTGAAGACCAACTTCAATATGGAAAAGCTGTACAACCTTTTCCCGTATCTCGAGGAGACCAACAAGCGCTTTGCAAGCAAAAGCAAGAGCAGCAAAACAACCAAAACCACAAAAAAGAAAACCAAGACCGTAAAGGCCAAAAAGACAAAGCCGTTTACAAAGGAGGTAACACTCTCGCCCGACAGCGGCATAATCGTGGAACATAAGCTCAACAGCAAGAAATTCGAGCTCACGGCACGCACAAAAGGCGGAAAGCAGTATAAGGTAAAATACAAGGTGCTCGACGAGAACAGAATACGCATAAAGACCAAGGACACCATTCCCGTGAAGCTCACCATCATACCCAAGATTAAGGATGAGAGTGAGAGAACAGGCTTTGCCAAGGCTATGCAATACCCCACACGCGCACTTATGATGCTGCGCACCTTCTCAATAAACTACACCAATGCCTACGCAATGACACTGCCCGGCTTTATGCCCGAGGTGGGCGACATCTTCGGCCAGAACGATGTAAACGGCATAAAGGCACCAGGATGGGATTTTGCCTTCGGCCTCACAAGCGACAGCTGGCTGCGCAAGGCACACGAGAGAAACTGGCTGCTGAAGAACGACAGCATTGCAGCACAGGCAACCACCTCATTAGGCGAGGATTTGCAGGTGCGAGCCACACTTGAACCGCTGCCCGACCTCAAAATAGACCTCGATGCAAGCTGGACACGCAACAAGAACCGCACCATACAATTTATGTACGACGGAATGCCATTCAGCGAATCGGGCAGTTTCTCTATGACCACAATATCCATAGGCACAGCCTTTGACCTGGGCAATGCCGACGACAACTACAAATCCTCGGCCTACGACAAGTTCATAAAGAACATAGAAACAATACACCAACGCGTCGAGGGCAAATATACAGGCAGCAAATACCCCACAGGCAGCAACCTGGCGGGCCAGCCATACAACCCCGCCAACGGCGGCGTGGATAAATACTCATCGGATGTGCTCATTCCCGCCTTCCTCAGCGCCTACACGGGTGGCGATGCCGGCAGCAGTTCGCTGGACATCTTCCCCAAGTTTATGCGTATGCTCCCCAACTGGAAGATAAAATATTCGGGCCTCAGCAAGCTGCCCTTCTTTGCAAAGTACTTCAAGAGCGTGAACATTGAGCACGGCTACAAGAGCGTGTATGCAGTGGGCTCGTACAGCACATTTGCCACATATATGGAATATACCAACGGAATAGGCTTTGTGAGCAACTCCACCACCAATATGCCTGTGCCCAGCAGCCGATACAACATTGGAGCTGTGTCCATAAACGAATCGTTCAACCCGCTGTTCGGAGTGAACGTAACCACTGAGGACAACCTCACCGTGGGTGCCAAGTACATCAAGTCGCGCGTGCTGAATTTGAGCCTCACAGCCATACAGCTTGTGGAGACACACACCGAGGAGCTCGCCTTCAATGTGGGATACAAGATTGTGGGCTTCAAACTGTTCGGTGGTGGCAAAAAGGCCAAAAAGAGCAAGGAAGATAAGGGCAATGACATAAACCTGCGTGCCGATTTCTCGTTCAAGAACAACACATCGCTATGCCGCAGCATAGATATGGGTACCACACAGGCCACAAGCGGCAACAAGTCGTTCAACTACTCGTTCACGGCCGATTATGCCTATAGCAAGAATATGACTATCAGTTTCTATTTCGACAGGCAAAAGACCATTCCGCTCATTTCGGCAAGTTCATACCCCACTACCACCACGGATTTTGGTTTCAGTATGAAGTTCTCGTTGGCGAAGTAAGTGGTTTGCTTTATGATTCTCGGTGGCCCGTGAACCTTTCTTTGCTTAATCTAATCTCTTTTATCTCCTTTTTGTCGCTCAAACCAATATAAGAACAAGTTTTTACCCCGGCAGAATAAAAATAAGACCGCAATCGCTATCTTTGGTTTGACGAAGGGGCTAAGTCCCAAGTGTATAACTTAAATC
>JAFVSR010000024.1 GCA_017503645.1 Bacteroidaceae bacterium
ATTAGGATCCGGATGGTTAGGGATAAAATAATCTCCATTTGATATTACAGCCACCATTGCCGGACTGTCAGCGTGGGAGTCCCAATTGAAAATAAGATTTCCTTTGCCGGTCTCATCTTTCCATACGGCACGCGTGCCCGCGGCATCGGCAGTGCCGAAAGTGAGTCGTACAAGCTTGCCCTCAGTGGGTGTGTCGGGCACGATGTCGTCGTTGTCGTTGCAAGCAACGACAACGGAAAGGGGAAAGGTTAACGCGAAAAGCTTCATCCAATTCCAAATTTTATGCTCTAATTTATTCATATATTATTTTCAGTTTTCAGTTTTCACCTTTCAGTTTTCAGTTTCCCAAAGGTTTGACTCGTTTTGCTTATCGCAACCCGCGTGGCATAAACTTCGTCTATGCTGCACGCGACCTATTGCTGCAAAACTCGCGATTTGTGTCACTCGTTTCACTTGTTCCACAAATTGCCCCAAGTTCCGCGTCGTTCAGGAGCGCCACCGAACTCGCTATCGTCGCTATCCGGTGCATTACCTGTAAAGGAACCTGCCAATATCTGGGAAGTTTCTATCTCCACCACTGTAACGATAGGCGGTGTGTAAAATTCTTTTTTCATAAAGTTTATTTTTAGCCCCACCCCGACCCTCCCCAATAGGAAGGGAGTTGGTAAAGCGATTACACAATTTAATTATTTCTCTCGTTCTATTTTCATTATTATCTTCTCTTCTTTTAAGCCCTGTTCCCCTCCACGGGAGGGGTTAGGGGAGGCCCCCTAAAAAAAGCGCGCTACCGCAGGGCACGTTGCTGTGCCGCACGATAGCGCATTATATCTTATATTTTTGCTTTGAATTTAGGGGGGGTAACACGTTGTGCTACAAGTGGTTATAAAACAGCCGCCACAAACAGCGGGTGGAGCCGCCCATGCACTGATGCTGTATGTTGTATTACTTGTTTGCATTTGTGTTTTTTTGGTTATCTGTTATCTACAAAACTTTCCACAGACCTCCTCCCCTGCGGGACTCACCCTGACTTAGAGGGAGCGTTTTTATTTAGCATCTGCTATCTGTTCTCTGTACTCTGTTCTCTCGTAGGCGATGCAAAAATGTTAAAACGATTCCTTTTTTGCAAATGTTAAAATGGGAAATTTCGGCAAAATGATTAAATTTTCTATTTTTTAACTAAAATTTGAAAGATACCCCGAAACGACACGTCGTTTCGGGGTAATATGATAGTTTCAAAGCGGTCTTAAACGAAACAAATTTATGTTTCTACAACCTATCGTATGCTGCTTTTATCTGCTCAAGGGCTTGCTGGAGCATTGCACGGGGGCAGCCCAAGTTCATACGCATAAAGCCGGCTCCCTCTTGGCCGAACATTGTGCCATCGTTCATAGCAACCTTGGCCTCTTTGAGGAAGAACTCCACAAGCCTCTCTTGGGGCATACCGAGTTCGCGGGCATCGAGGAACACAAGGTACGATGCTTGCGGGCGTATGAATGATATCTTGGGCATATTCTCCTTGAGGTATTTATCCAAGAAGGCTATATTCTCCTCTACATATTGCAGCATTTGCGCAAGCCATTCGTCGCCCTCGTTGTATGCAACAGCAACAGCTGTGGTTGCAAAGAGGTGTGCAGTGTCGAGTTCGCTGCGTGTGAGATACTCGCTGTATTGCTTGCGCAAAGCCTCGTTTTGTATTATGTGGTACGAACTTTTGAGGCCGGCAATGTTAAATGTTTTGCTTGCCGCCATAAGGGTTACAGAGTTCTGCGCTGCAGCCTCGCTCACCGTGGCAAAAACTGTGTGTTTGTAGCCTGTGAGTGCCATATCGCAATGTATCTCGTCGGAAATGACGATAACGCCGTTCTTTGCGCAAATATCGGCTATGCGCACAAGTTCATCGGCTTTCCAGACGCGACCTCCGGGGTTGTGGGGGTTGCACAGAAGGAATAATTTGCAGCCCACGATTTTGCGCTCGAAATCCTCGAAATCTATTTCGAACTGCCCATCGACAAGGCGCAAGGGGTTATACACCAATGTGCGACCAAGGTCCTTCACCACGTGATGATATGGGTGATACACAGGGGGCTGAATAAGGATTTTATCCCCGGGTGAAGTGAAGCACTGAACGGCAAATGAAATTGCGGGTACTATGCCACCCACAAAGCCTATCTCCTCCTCCTTCACTTCCCAGCCATAGTGGCGGGATACCCAGTTTTGTATTGCGGGTTTCCACTTGGGAGAGCAGAATGTGTAGCCCAACACCTCGTGATCCAAACGGCGGCGCAGAGCCTCAATTACAAAAGGTGGGGTGCGGAAATCCATATCGGCAATCCACATAGACAAGGCATCGTCGGTGCCAAACATCTCCTGCAACTTGTCGTACTTAAGACAGTCGCTGTTTTTGCGAGGTATTATCTCGTCAAAATTGTATTTCATAGTTTTATATTATTTCTATCTTTTTTTCTTCACAGTTGTATGCTATACCATCACCTGCAATAAACGCGCCAAGCACCCCCGCAGCCGATAGTTCATCGGCCGTACCGCAGTGCAACGTACCATCATTTATGAGCCACAGCCTATGAGTAAGGCGCAATGCCAGCTCAATGTCGTGTGTGGAGACTATTACCGCCTTGTTCATTTCGCGGGCAAGCCTCTGCAGCAGGCGGAAAAGAGCCACTTTGCTCCCGAAATCGAGGAACGCCGTGGGTTCGTCGAGCATCACCACGGGCGTCTCCTGCGCAAGCGCCTTTGCTATCATACATTTCTGACGCTCGCCATCGCTCAGAGTGCCCACAGCCCTATGGGCAAGCGGCCCCACCCCCACTGCATTTATAGCCCAATCGACAACGGCTATGTCGTTCTGGCGCAGATGGCCTGTGAAATTGGTGTAAGGCGTGCGGCCAAGAGACACCAATTCGCGCACGATGAGCGCAGCTGCCACGGAATTATCCGTGAGCACCACCGCTATGAGGCGGGCAAGCTGCGCCGGTGTGACATCGCAGGCAGCCGTTCCATTATATAAGATGGTGCCTTTAAGCGGTTTCTCATACCCTCCAAGAGCGCGCAACAATGTGGACTTACCGGCGCCGTTGCAGCCTATAAGGGCAACAACCTCGCCACGATGCAATGTTGCATTTATAGAGTGTGCGACAAGGTGCTCTGCCCCACGGCTTTTGTACCCTATCGACACATCCTTTATCTCTATTGCGTGCTCTGCGGCGTGCATATTACTTATACTGCATCCACTCGTTGAGTTGGTTCAAAAGCTCTTCACGTTTGTCGGCAGGCAGGGTTGCGATGCGGTCGCGGTGGCTGCCGTCGGGTATTATATACACTTTTATATTCTTCTTGTTACGCTCGCTGAGCCAGGTGACACCGCTTGCAGTCCAGGGGTCCCACTCGCCATAAACGAAGATAGCCTCGGGGTCGTTCTCTGTGTAGAAGTCGGTAACTTTGCGGTGGTTGGTGTCGTCAAAAACAACATCGGCAAACTCGGCGGGGAGCATCACCTTCTTCAAATAGCCCTCGACATCGGCCGGGTTCAGATATTTCACAAAGGGGTCGGTATTGTAGCCATAGTAACCGAAATCTTTAACAGCCTGCACAAAGAAGGAGCCTATTTCTGTAGTAGCCGAGAAGTAGTCGGGGCTACACATCTTTATGAAATATTTCATTATATCCTCGTCGCTTGCAGTAGCTGCGGGAATCTCCTCGACGGGAGCGCCCCACTGCCAGAACGAAAACTGGTATTCAAGCACGCATAGGTCGTAAATATCCGATGTGGGCACACGGAACGAGAGGTTCTCCTTTGCACAGAAGGCATCGAACATAGGCATATACTGCTCCTTGCGCTCAAACATAAGATATTGGAAGTTTCTCACTGCGTCGCGCTTTGCCTTGGTGGACACACGCTCTAAGAACGACTCGTGACGACCATCCTCGATAGAGCAGCTCAGCGGGCCCACATAGGGCACAGAAACATCTACATCATCGGGGTAGTATGCACGGAAGAACATTGATGTGGAACCGCCCTTGCTTATACCGGTGGTAGCCCACTTTGCAGTGTAGTATTTTTTGAATGCGGTGATTATATTGTGATAATCGACCATAGAGTTCTCTATTGTAAGATGTTCCCAATTGCAGGGCGTGGGAGTTGACTCCGAGAAGTAGCGATACTCCACAAAAAGTATGTTGGCATCCATAATCTTGGTGAGTTCCTCCATATATCGGGGGTTATTGAAGGCATAATCGCCTGCATAGCCCTCGGTTACCACTACCACAGGACGATTCCAACCACGGTGGCCCAACATCACGCGCTGCTCAAAAGAACCCGCCTCGGGTTTATCGGCATCGAGCAACTGGCGGAACTTCATAAGGTAATAACTGCGGGTGGTATCGTTCTTTTCTATTTTCTTAAAAGAGGTTACCTCCTCAATTTTCTTCAACATCGCCTCGACATCGGCATTCTGAGCATTGAGCACAAATGCAGCTATCACAAACGATGCAAACATCAAAATTCTTTTACACATAATATTTTGTTTTTATAATTATTTCAACAACAAGCGCAGCCCATCTTCGCAGAATCTCCGGCAATGATGGTGCAAGCGAATGTAACACAAATTTATTTAATGTTACAAAATGAGCGCAGCCCATCTTCGCAGAATCTCCGGCAATGATGGTGCAAGCGAATGTAACACGAATTTATTTGATGTTACAAAATGAGCGCAGCCCATCTTCGCAGAATCTCCGATTCTGCAAAATTACATAAAATTTATATATTATACCTATATTAAAAGGAAAATGATAATTAAAAAAAGGAGCAACCCCTGAAAAGAGGTTGCTCCGTATCGAAAAAGAATTTGTAAGCAGCTATTACTTTGAAACCTTCTCAAGGCGCTTTAGAATAACGAAGATGAAGAGCGCAGCAAGCAAACAGATGCCAATGAGCACACCCCAAACAACGGTGAGAGAAGCACCCCACATAAGAGCAGGAATAGCAACGAGGAAGTTACCTACAGCTGTGGCAACAAACCAGCCACCCATCATCATACCGGCATACTTGGGAGGAGCCACCTTTGTCACAAACGAGATACCGATGGGAGAAAGGAGAAGCTCGGCAAATGTAAGAATAAGGTATGTAGAAATCAACCAGTTGGGCGATACGTTAGCCATATGAACAGGCTCCATAACACCCTCGGCATTCTCAACGAACTCGGGAGCGGGCAAGCCAAGCGAACCGATAGTGAGCAATAGATAAGCCACAGCGGCAACCAACATACCCAAACCTATCTTCATAGGAGCCGAAGGCTCTTTACCCTTCTTAGCAAGAGCGCCGAAGATGGCAATTGAAACGGGAGTGAGAGCAACCACAAAGCAAGCGTTGAACTGCTGGAAGATGGGAGCATTCACCTCTGTTGTGGCGGGCAGTGTGGTGTATTTGTACGCCAAGCCGGCAACAGCAGCCAAGATAACAGCACCCGAAATGGCTTTACCCTTGCCTGTTGCACTCTGGAACAAGCCGAACAAACCATAAACCAAGAAGATGGCAAGCACGAGGTTCACAACGTCAAATGCCATACTCTCGATACCTGTTGAACTTGTAGCGGTGTAGTCACGTGCAAAGAAAGTGAGGGTTGAACCGTTCTGGTGGAAAGCCATCCAGAAGAAGATAACCACAGCAAACACAAGGCAGAGAGCAACGATGCGCTCTTTTGTCTCGGCAGGAGTGAGCTCCTTCACATTGGCAGCATCGCCACCGGCCGCAGCAACCTTACCTCTATCGGTGTGGCTGAATGTAGAACGGAATGCATAATAGATAGCGATTGAAACGATGAGTGAAAGGCAGGCTACACCAAATGCGAAGTGGTAAGAGTCGGCCTCGCTCACGCCCAAAGAGCTCTGCGCCCATTTCATAATCTCAATGGCAGCAGTGGGAGCAAACATAGCACCTACGTTAATAGCCATATAGAATACGCTGAAACCGGCATCGCGTTTTGCAGCATACTTAGGCTCGTCGTAGAGGTTACCCACCATCACCTGCAAGTTACCCTTGAACAAACCGGTACCGAGCGAGATGAGCACCAATGCCATAACCATAGCACCCACAGCAACATTATTTGCGCCAAGAGGCAATGCAAGTACCACATAACCCAGGAACATAATGGTGATACCGATGGTCACCATCTTGCCATAGCCGAACTTATCGGCAGCCATACCGCCGAACAAAGGCATAAAATACACAAAGCCCAGGAAGGCAGAATAAATTGAACCTGCAAGTGCGCTGGAGAATCCAAAGTTCGCCTGCAGGAACATCACAAACACAGCCAACATAGTGTAGTAGCCGAATCGCTCACCTGTGTTGGCCAAAGCCAAGGCATATAAGCCTTTTGGTTGTCCTTCAAACATAGATTTAAGATTAAAAGTTAATAAATAATTCCCAAAACAATTGCGGCATTGCACCGCAAAACATAAGTGGCAGAACCATACGATTTTGCCACCCCCGATGAGGGTAAAAATTCATTGGCTGCACAAAGCCAATGGCAAAACTTTGCGAATATACAAAAAAGCCACGGAATTGTAAAATTTATATCACGAATAAATTGTTATATATACTTTTTTAACTAAATTTACACCGACAAAAAAACGCTGTTCATTGTTTATGAGACATAGTAACAAAAAGCCGAAACAGTTATGAGAAAATTACAGATTTTTTATCAAAAGAACTGCCCGCACTGCCAAAAGGCATTCAAATTCATAGATGCACTGAAAGAAGAAAACGACCTCTACCGCACAATAGAGCCACAGCTTGTGGAAGAGACATTGGAGGTGGACTACGCCGCTTCGTTCGATTACTTCCTTGTGCCCACATTCTACATAGACGACTGCAAGGTGCACGAGGGTGTTGTGAGCAAAGAAGATGTGCGCAAAATACTTGAAGCTACACTCGAAGAATCGTAACATTAAAGATTATTGTTTACAGCATTATGCCCACGGGTAAAAAAGACGCACGGGCAAATTGTTAATAAATGGAAGTGGGAAAATTTCCCATTTTCATTTATTTTATATTCTTTTGCAAAAAATCACAAAACACAAACACAACAAACAATCTAAATGCTACAGAAACTATTTGGGTTCGAACCCGCAAAAACCACCGTTCGCACCGAGATAATGTCGGGCCTCACCACATTTATGACAATGGCATATATCCTTGCCGTAAACCCCAATATTTTGAGCGATGCAGGTATGGACAAAGGAGCCCTCTTCACCACCACCGCACTCATTTCGGCATTGGCTACGCTGATTATGGCATTTTATGCAAAACTGCCCTACGCGCTTGCACCCGGTATGGGATTGAACGCCTTTTTTGCATACACGGTGTGCCTTATAATGGGCTATTCGTGGCAGTTTGCGCTCACCGCAGTATTCATTGAAGGAATAATATTCATTTTACTCACAGTAACCAACTTACGCGACAAAATAGTAATGGCATTGCCCGAAACCATAAAGAAATCGATTAGCGCCGGCATTGGCATATTCATTGCCTTCATAGGTATGCAGCAGGCAAAGATTGTGGTAAACAGCGATGCCACACTTGTAACAATAGGCGACATCACACAAGGGCCCGCCCTGCTGGCAATCATAGGGCTTGTCATCACATCGGCGCTTATGATTCACAAAGTGAAGGGTGCGCTTATGTTCGGTATCCTTGCAACAACCATCATCGGCATTCCAATGGGCATAACCGAGTACAAAGGTTTTTTCAACCTTCCGCCATCTATCGAGCCCATCTTTCTCAAGTTCCAGTGGGATAAGATATTTACTATAGATATGCTCATTGTGGTATTCACATTCTTGTTCGTGGATTTATTCGACACCATAGGAACACTGCTTGGCGTGTCGCAAGGGAGCGGCCTTATCGACGAAAAGAACCCGCGAGGACTTAAAAAGGCCTTTATGGTAGATGCCATTGGAACAACCGTAGGAGCTGTTATGGGTACAAGCACGGTGACCACGCTGGTAGAGAGCGCTGCCGGTGTAAAGGAGGGTGGACGCAGCGGCCTCACCGCATTCACCACCGCGATATGCTTCCTTGCCGCACTGCTGTTTTCGCCAATATTCCTTGCCATACCGCCATCGGCCACCGCACCGGTACTTGTACTTGTGGGCCTTATGATGACGGCTGCTGTGACGAAAATAGACTTCAGCAACTACCTTGAAGCCATCCCCGCCTTCATCTGCATAATATTTATGCCGCTCACATACAGCATCTCCGAGGGTATCATTTGGGGACACGTATCATACGTTCTCCTGTGCCTTGCCACCGGAAACCACAAGATGCTGAGGCCAAGTATGTATGCACTTGCCCTCTTCTTCCTCATAAAATATTTGATGTAACAAGCAAAAAAGCAACCACATTCTCCTCGGTTACCCCTTAAAAGGTTTCCGAGGAGAAATACTCCTCCACCCTATTGAGCCAAAGAGCGCGCTGCTCAGGTTCGGCCTGCGCCACCATATTGAAACTTATCCAATGGCTGTTTTTAATGCCTATCGTCTCGAATGTTCCTTTGAAAAGCGCCTTTGAAAGAGCGTTGCCAAAGCGCGATTCATACACGTCGGCCGGGGTGTTCATTGTGGTCACCACCGTCAGCCTTTTCAATTTTTCCAAACGCGACTGCATAGCACCGCCGGTGGTGTAATCGTATGCCACAAGCGGGAATATTACTCTGTCGATGAATCCTTTCGTGAGTGCCGGCATAAGCATCCACCATACAGGGAAGATGAACGCCAAGTGCTCGGCCTCCTCAAGAAGCGCCTTATAGGCAAGCACCTGTTTGTCGAGCATAGCAAGCGCCTTTTCGGGTTCGTGGCGGGCAAGCACAAAGGCTTGCAAATCGTGGCTGCTCATCACGGGATTGAAGTTATCTTTGTCTAAGTTTATCACATCGCAGTGCCCGCACAGTTCGGCACCGCGCTTTGCTGCCATAAGAATGGCATTGCAGAAACTGCCATCGTAGGGGTGGTTAAAGACAATAAGGGTTCTCATACTGTTTTTTTTGCAAAAACAGCCGAATTTTATCTTTAGTTCGGCGCTTTACGCTCTTTTATGCCGTTTGAGTTTAGGAATTAACGAAAATTGCTTATATTTGCAATTATTATACGCATACACGCGATGCACGCGCCCGCAAGGGAGGCGGTTTTGCGCAGGGAGCGTAACAATACGATAAGAAAAACAACATAAAAACATTAAATAAATGAGCGACCAACGTTATATGATGCGCGGAGTATCGGCATCGAAAGAGGATGTTCACAACGCTATAAAGAACATCGACAAGGGACTCTATCCCAAAGCATTCTGTAAAATAATCCCCGACATTTTGGGCGGCGATGCCGAATATTGCAACATAATGCACGCCGACGGCGCAGGCACGAAATCGTCACTTGCATATCTCTATTGGAAAGAGACCGGCGACATTTCGGTGTGGAAAGGCATTGCACAAGATGCGCTGATAATGAACATAGACGACCTGCTTTGCGTGGGTGCAACCGATAACATCCTGGTTTCGTCAACCATAGGGCGCAACAAGCTGCTTGTTCCCGGCGAGGTAATCTCGGCCATCATAAACGGCACAGACGAGCTGCTTGCCGAGCTGCGCGAAATGGGCGTGGGTGTATATGCCACAGGCGGCGAGACGGCTGACGTTGGCGACCTGGTGCGCACAATAATTGTTGACAGCACTGTTACCTGCCGTATGAAACGCAGCGATGTGATAGACAACGCCAACATTGCGGCGGGCGACGTCATTGTAGGTCTTGCATCATACGGACAGGCCACATACGAAAAGGAGTACAACGGCGGTATGGGCAGCAACGGCCTCACATCGGCACGCCACGACGTGTTCAGCAAGTACCTTGCCGAGAAATATCCCGAAAGTTACGACAAGGGCGTGCCCGCAGAACTCATATACTCGGGCGGTCTTAAACTCACCGACGAGGTTGAGGGCTCGCCCATAGACGCAGGCAAGCTGGTACTCTCCCCCACCCGCACATACGCCCCCATTGTAAAGAAGATATTGGATGCTCTGCGCCCGCACATCCACGGAATGGTACACTGCTCGGGCGGTGCGCAAACAAAGGTTATGCACTTTGTGGAGAATAAGCGTGTGATTAAGGACAACCTCTTCCCCATCCCGCCACTGTTCAAAACAATCAAGGAGCAGAGCGGTACCGACTGGGCCGAGATGTACAAGGTGTTCAATATGGGCCACCGCCTGGAGGTTTATGTGAAACCCGAACACGCCGACGAGATTATTGCCATAAGCAAGAGCTTTGGTGTGGATGCACAGGTTGTGGGCCGCGTGGAGGCTGCCGAAAAGAACGAGCTTATAATTGAAAGCCCCTACGGCACATTCAAGTATTAAGAGAGTATGGAAAACGAAAATTCACTATTGAGCAAACTTAACGACCTGGAGGCCCGTTTTCAGGAGGTATCCACACTCATCACCGACCCTGCCGTGGTGGCCGATATGAAGCGTTATGTGAGGCTCAACAAGGAGTATCGCGAGCTGGAAGAGATTCTTGCGGCACGAAAGCGATATATACAACTGCTCACATCGCAACGCGAAGCAAAGGACCTGCTTGCCAACGAGAGCGACCCCGAACTGCGTGAAATGGCACGCGAGGAGCTCGATATGTGCGAAAGGGAGATACCCGCCACAGAGGAGGAGATAAAACTGCTGCTTATACCCGCCGACCCGCAGGACGACAAAAACGCAATCCTCGAGATTCGCGGCGGCACCGGCGGCGACGAAGCAGCCATCTTCGCAGGCGACCTGTTCCGTATGTACAGCAAATATTGCGAAACCAAGGGCTGGAAACTCGAAGTATCGAGCTGCAGCGAGGGGACATCGGGCGGTTACAAGGAGATTATATGCACCGTAACGGGCGAAAAGGTATATGGCACGCTTAAATACGAATCGGGCGTGCATCGTGTGCAACGAGTGCCTGCCACCGAAACACAGGGGCGCGTACACACATCGGCAGCATCGGTAGCCGTGCTCCCCGAGGCCGAGGCATTCGACGTGGAGATTACCGAGAGTGCAATAAAGTGGGATACCTTCCGCTCGAGCGGCGCCGGCGGCCAGAATGTAAACAAGGTGGAATCGGGTGTGCGCCTGCGCTATCCCTGGCTCAACCCCGAAACCGGGCAGACCGAGGAGATACTCATTGAGTGTACCGAAACTCGCGACCAACCCAAGAACAAGGAACGCGCTCTTGCGCGCCTGCGCACTCTCATATATGACCGCGAGCACCAGCGATATGCCGACGACATTGCCAGCAAGCGCAAGACTATGGTGTCCACAGGCGACCGTTCGGCCAAGATACGCACCTACAACTACCCCCAGGGGCGCATCACCGACCACCGCATAAACTACACCATCTACAACCTGTCGGCCTTTGTAAACGGTGACATACAGGACTGCATAGACCACCTCATTGTGGCAGAGAACACCGAACGAATGAAAGAAAACGAATTATAACAAAAACCATAAGCTATGAACAAAGAGCAACTTGTAAAACAGATTAAGGAGAAACGTTCGTTTCTCTGCGTAGGTCTCGACAGCGACATAAAAAAAATGCCCGCTTGCATAAAGGACAACGAAGATGCCATCTTCGATTTCAACAAAGCCATCATAGACGCAACAGCCCCCTACACCGTTGCCTACAAGCCCAACCTTGCCTTCTACGAGGCATTCGGCGTGAAGGGCTGGATAAGTTTTGAGAAAACCGTTAAATACATAAAGGAGAACTACCCCGAAATATTCATCATTGCCGATGCCAAACGCGGCGACATAGGCAACACATCGGCCCTCTACGCACGCTCGTTCTTCGAGGAGATGAAGGTTGACTCAATAACCGTGGCTCCATATATGGGCGAGGACAGCGTAAAACCCTTCCTTGCCTACGACGGCACTTGGGTTATTCTGCTTGCACTTACATCGAACCCCGGCTCACACGACTTCCAGCTCACAAAAGACGAAGATGGAACAATGCTCTTTGAGAAGGTGCTTGCCACATCGCAAAAATGGGGAAGCGACCAAAATATGATGTATGTTGTGGGTGCCACACAGGGCAAATCGTTCGAGAACGTTCGCCGCATAGTACCCAACCACTTTCTGCTGGTTCCCGGCGTGGGAGCACAGGGCGGCTCGCTCGAAGAGGTGTGCAAGTATGGTATGAACAAGGATTGCGGCCTGCTTGTAAACGCCAGCCGTGCCATCATTTTTGCCGA
The DNA here is from genome assembly GCA_017503645.1 of Bacteroidaceae bacterium. GTDB lineage: Bacteria > Bacteroidota > Bacteroidia > Bacteroidales > Bacteroidaceae > HGM04593. Next base: position 12,290 of record JAFVSR010000024.1, read on the forward strand.
TGGCAGCGAGAACTTTGCAGCTGTGGCAGCCGAGAAGGCACGCGACTATCAGCAGCAGATGGAGCGCGAACTAAAAGCCCACAATATCATCTAAATTTGCATTTTTTGCGTTATTTTATACACAAAGCCACGAAGAATCGGAACAAAAGAATTATCTTCGTATTTTGAAAAACATTAAGAGATTATGAAATTCACAGCTCAACAAATAGCATCGTTCATCAACGGCGAGGTTATAGGCAATAAAGATGCCGAGGTATATACATTTGCAAAAATAGAGGAAGGCACTGCAGGTGCGCTATCGTTCCTTGCAAACCCCAAATATACCGAGTATATATATACTACAAACTCTTCGGTAGTGCTTGTGAACAAGGATTTCGAAGCAAACGGCGAGATTAAGGCCACACTCATTAAAGTGGATAATGCATACGAAAGCCTTGCAAAACTTATGACTATGTACGAGGCAAGCAAGCCCAAGAAACAGGGCATAAGTTCACTTGCATCCATTTCACCCACAGCCAAGGTGGGCGAGAACTGCTACATTGCCCCCTTTGCTGTTATAGGCGACGGTTGCGAGATAGGCGACGGCTGCTACATACACGACGGAGTGTCGGTGGGCGATGGTGCCAAGGTGGGCAACAACTGCATTCTTTATGCCCACGTAACCGTATATCACGACTGCCGCATAGGCAACAACTGTATTTTGCACAGCGGTTGCGTGATAGGTGCCGATGGTTTTGGTTTTGCCCCCACCGCCAACGGATATGACAAGATACCCCAAACCGGTATTGTGGTTATAGAGGACAATGTGGAGATTGGTGCAAACACCTGTATCGACCGTGCCACAATGGGTTCAACCGTTGTACATAGCGGCGTGAAGCTCGACAACCTGATACAGATAGCTCACAACGACGAGATTGGCTCGCACACGGTAATGGCATCGCAAGCCGGCATCGCAGGCTCGGCCAAGATAGGCGAATGGTGTATGATTGGTGGTCAGGCAGGCGTGTCGGGCCATTGCAAGATGGGCGACCGCACAATAGTGGGTGCGCAATGCGGTATCATAGGCAGCCGCAAAGGTGGCGAAACACTCTTGGGCTCTCCCGCTATGGATGCCAAGGAGTTTATACGCGCATCGGCCTACCTTAAGAAACTCCCCGACCTCGACAAGAAGGTGAAAGAGCTTATGAAAGAGATTGAAGCATTGAAAAAACAGTAAAAAAAAATATTGCTATGAACAAGCAAAAAACATTGAACGGAAGTTTTTCGCTATTCGGTAAAGGACTTCACACAGGATTGAGCCTCACGGTGACATTCAACCCTGCACCCGAGAACTACGGATACAAGATACAGCGTATCGACCTCCCGGGCGAGCCCATAATAGATGCAGTAGCCGAGAACGTGACAGAAACCACACGTGGTACAGTGCTCACCAAAGGCGAGGCACGCGTAAGCACCGTGGAGCACGCAATGGCAGCACTCTTTGCATCGGGTATAGACAACTGCTTGATGCAGGTAAACGGCCCCGAGTTCCCTATCCTCGACGGTAGCGCAAAATTCTATGTAGAGAACATAGAGCGCGTGGGCGTTAAGGAGCAGAACGCCGAAAAGGACGTCTTTGTAATAAAATCTAAAATTGAGATAAAAGACGAAAAGACAGGCAACTCCATTATAATTCTCCCCGACGAGAACTTCAGCCTTAACGTACTTGTACACTACGACTCGGGCGTTCTCTACAACCAGTATGCCACGTTGGAGAATATGGAGGATTTCAAGGATGAGATTGCATCGAGCCGCACATTCGTGTTTGTGCGCGAGCTTGAGCCACTGCTCAACCTGGGCCTTATAAAGGGCGGCGACCTGGACAATGCCATAGTTATATATGAAAAGGAGATGCCTCAGGACAAGTACGACCAGCTTGCCGATGTATTGGGCGTTCCTCATATGGATGCCAAGAAACTGGGCTACCTCAACCACAAGCCACTTGTGTGGAACAACGAGCCCGCGCGCCACAAATTGCTCGACATCATAGGCGACCTTGCCCTCATAGGCAAGCCCCTGCAGGGCCGCATCATTGCCACCTGCCCGGGCCACACTATAAATAATAAGTTCGCGCGCGCGATGCGCAAGGTTATTCGTGAGCACCAGATACAGGCGCCCATCTACGACCCCAACCGCGAACCCGTGATGGATACAATGCGCATACGCGAGTTGCTGCCCCACCGCAATCCTATGCTCCTGATTGACAAAATCATTGAGGTAGGTTCCAACTATGTTGTAGGTGTGAAAAACGTAACCTGCAACGAGGCATTCTTCGAAGGACATTTCCCCAACAACCCCGTTATGCCCGGTGTACTTATTGTGGAGGCTATGTCGCAGTGCGGTGCCACATTCATACTCAATATGCTCGACGAACCCGAACTATACTCTACCTATTTCGTTAAGATAGAGAAAATAGCATTCCACAAACTTGTGGTTCCGGGCGACACACTCGTGTTCAAGGTGGAGCAGAACACCCCCTTGCGCCACGGTCTTGCAATGATGCACGGCTATGCATTCGTGGGTGAGAAGCTCGTAGCCGAAGCACAGTTTACAGGCCAGATAAGCAATAAATAAAGATTTAGAAAACTATAAAACAGATAACTACTATGATTAGTCCATTAGCTTATGTCGATCCCGATGCAAAATTGGGAGCAAACTGCGAGGTTGGCCCATTTGCCTTCATCGACAAAAATGTAGTGATAGGCGACAACTGTGTTATTATGCCCCACGCCTGCATCATTGGCGGCACTCGTATGGGCAATAACAACAAGATATACCACGGAGCCATCATAGGTGGCGACCCCCAGGACCTCAAATTCGTGGGCGAAGAGACCACCGTGGAGATTGGCGACAACAATATGATTCGCGAGAACGCAACCATACACCGCGGTACCGCTTCCAAAGGAAAAACCGTAGTTGGCAGCAACAACCTGCTTATGGAAAACGTTCATATAGCGCACGACTGCGAGGTGGGCAGCGGTTGCATCATTGGCAACTCCACCAAACTTGCGGGCGAAGTGGTGGTTGACGATTGTGCCATCATCAGCGCCTGCGTGCTTGTGCACCAGTTCTGCCACATTGGCGGTTACGGTATGATTCAGGGCGGCAGCCGCTTCAGCAAGGATGTTCCTCCCTATATCATCGTGGGCCGCGAGCCCGCAAAGTACTGCGGCCTTAACATTGTGGGATTGCGCCGCCGCGGTTTCTCAAACGAAACCATTGGGCACATACATAATGCATACCGCCTGCTTTACAACGATGGCAACAACGTATCTAACGCTGTAGCGAAGATTAAAGAGACTATACCTATGATTCCCGAGGTTGAGCACATTGTAAACTTCATAGAGAAACAGGCTTCACGCGGAATTATCGGCTAATTTAAAGGAAAAAGAGTTATGGTATATAAATTCAGGCTATTATCGGACGAGGTTGAGGATTTCAGAAGAGACATTGAGATAGACTCCGATGCCACCTTCTTCGACCTTCACAAGGCAATATTGGAGTCGGTTAACTACCCCGACGACCAGATGACATCTTTCTTCATCTGCAACGACAACTGGATAAAGGAGATTGAGATTACACGCGAGGAGATGGACAGAATGTCCGAAGAGGATAGTTACGTGATGGATGAGTGTGTTATTGGCGACATAGTAGAGGAGGAGAAGCAGAAACTTATGTATGTGTTCGACCCCCTCGCCGACCGTGTATTCTATATGGAACTCAGCAAGATAGAGTTTGGCAAAGGATGCGATGCCGCCATCTGTGTGAAATCCACAGGCGAGGCACCCAAGCAGACACTCAACTTCGATGAACTTATGAAGAAAGAGGTGCCCGGTGCTACCACCGACAGTGATTTCGAAGAGGATTTCTATGGCAGCGACAGTTATAATGACGATGACATAGACGAAGAGGGCTTCGGCATTGGCGGTATCGAGGATATAAGCTCAATTGACGACCTCTATTAATCTACCTCACCCATTTGAAGGAGAGATGAACAATTTGGTCGTGCTCATAGGCCCCACGGCTGTTGGAAAAACCGAAACAAGTTTTGCAATAGCAAGCCATTTTGGCTGTCCCATAATATCTGCCGATTCCAGGCAAATGTACAAAGGGTTGCAGATAGGCACGGCAATGCCCACACAGGAAGAGCTTGCCCGGCATAAACACTATTTTGTCGGGCAACTCACCCCGGGCGACTACTACAGCGCGGCACGCTACGAAGAGGAGGTGCTTGCGCTGCTCCAAAAGGAATTCCCCCACCACCCCACAATGTTGCTCTCGGGCGGCTCAATGATGTACATCGATGCAGTGTGCAAAGGCATAGACGATATCCCCACTGTAGATGCCGACACACGACAGATGATTCTTGAAAAATACGAACGCGAGGGGCTTGAACAGCTGAGCAACGAACTGCGCCTGCTCGACCCGCAGTATTACAACCAGGCCGACATAAAAAACCCCAAGCGCGTGATGCACGCACTGGAAATATGCTATATGACAGGTAAGCCCTATAGTTCATTCCGCAAGCAAGAGAGCAAGAAACGCCCATTCAACATAATAAAAATAGGATTGCGACGCGACCGCGAGGAGCTATACAGTCGCATAAACCGCCGTGTGGACATAATGATGGAACAGGGCCTCTTGGAAGAGGCAAAGCGTTTCTACCATCTAAAGGAACATAACTCACTGAACACGGTGGGCTATAAGGAGATGTTCAAATACATCGACGGCGAGTGGTCGCTCGATTTCGCCATAGAAAAGATAAAGCAGAACACCCGTATATACTCGCGCAAGCAGGTAACCTGGTATCGCAAGGACGAGGAAATAACCTGGTTCCATCCAAGCGAAACAGATAAAATAATTGCACACATAGAGAACTCTATAAAGTAGAGGCCCTCTTGTGCAAAGCTCCAAACAGCAAAAGCAAAATCATAAATGAAAAGACATTTACTATATATACTGCTGGCAATGGCAGCAGCAATGCCCGCAGAGGCACAGCGCATAGAGAGCGGCTACATACTATCGAGTGATTTCAAAGACGACCACGGCAGCAAACTTGGCAAGGGTGCCGTGCAATACCTATCGGGCAGCTACACGCTGCCACTCGCTGTTGAGAGGGTGCAACAGATAAAAAGGACATACAGCAGCACCACCACCCCAAGCGGGCAGATAGCAACAAGAGAGAAAAACGACACCATGATGACCACAAGAATGTGGCAGCTTACACTCACAGGCAAATATGCCGCATTCGACTATGAAGGTGCCGCCTTGCAATACCTGCCCGAAAACACCATAAACACAGGCGTTATGATAACGCACGTGTGCCCCATAGCCCATAGGTGGAACCTCATTGCAACCACAGGCTTAACACTCAACGCCACATCGTCGTACATACGCCTGCAAAGCCTCGCCATTACAGCAGGCCTCATATTCCAATACACCATAAACAAGAACCTTTATGTGGGTGTGGGCGCAGTGGGAACAACCGCATACGGCCAGCCGGTAGTAATTCCCGTACCTATGGTCAACTGGAAGCGCGGAGGACGCTACAGTATTGAGCTTAATATGCACGGCAAGCCACAGCTAACCATTGCCACACAGATAAACGAAAAGACAAGGCTCACACTCACGCCGTTTGACAGCGAGCGCTTCTCTGCTGTCACCAGTGTAAACGGTGAGCACAAAGTATTCTCGCAGAACATATTTAACGCAAGCCTGGGCGCATCGTACCGCTTTACCAAACATTGGTCGCTAAATGGAGAAATTGGTTACATATACCGCCACACCGCCCGCGTGCAAGAGCGCAGTTTCAAGGCTTTCTGGGAGGACCTTTTCAGCGATGACAATCGTATGAAATACTCTAACAACTGCACCTTCTCCTTTGGGCTTCGCTACCACTTCAGGTAAGTTTGTATAATTATCATATATTGTCATTGCTCAAACAACGGCATAGGTAATTCATAAGCAATATTATGGTATAGGCCACTGCCTATACCATATTTTTATACCCAATTGTTAAATATCATAAAATTATAGTACTATGTATTGCAAGGTACTATACAATATCATATATTTGCATAGGAATTAAAATAAAACAGAAAATGTACGTAGAAAATGTAAAATCGCAAATGCGCAAGGGGATGCTCGAATACAGCATAATGCTGCTACTGCGCGACAAGCCCTTTTACACCTCCGACATTATAAATGCATTGGAGAAGGCCAACCTTATAGTGGTTGAAGGGACACTCTACCCCCTGCTGTCGAGGTTGCGAAAAGAGGGCATACTCGATTACGAGTGGCAAGAGAGCCCGCAGGGGCCACCACGCAAGTATTACAAACTCACCGAGGCAGGCTGCGAGGCTCTGGCCATACTCGACGAGAATTGGAACAACCTTGCCGAAACCATTACACAAATAAAGAACATTGAAGAATAAAAACAACATAACTATATGAAAAGGACTATTAATGTAAACTTGGGAGGACGCCCCTTTCAAATAACGGAGGACGCTTACACCCGCCTCGACGACTACCTCAAGAGCATTGCCGCCTGCCTTAAAAACAATGAGTATGGCGAGGAGATTGTTGCCGATATTGAAGCACGTATTGGCGAGCTATGCGACGAGCGCTTGAAGCAGAGCCACGCAGGCTTCATCGACATAGAGCTTGTAAACGAGATGATAAACCGTATGGGCAACCCCGAAGCTATGGTTGAAGAGGATGACGAGCAACCCCAAACAGCCGAAGCCAACGAGAAGCCGAAAAACAGTGACGATAATAAAGAGAAGGAGTACAAGGAGTTCTTCAAGAACATAAAATTAGAGAAGAAATTCTACCTCAATAAAGAGGAGCGTATGATAGGCGGCGTAGTGTCCGGCATTGCTGCATACCTTAACGTAGATGTAACCATATTGCGCATAATTATGGTGTTCCTTATAGCAGCTATTGGGTTCATCGCCCTGCTTGCCTACCTCATTGTATGGGCCATTGCTCCCACGGCCGAAACCACCACCGACAAACTGCGTATGCAGGGCATAGAGCCCACCCCCGAAAACATTGCAGACAAACTCACCGGCGAGGAGCCTAAGACAAACAGTGGCAACAGCAATACGGAGGTTGCAAAAAAGGAGCGATTGAAAACCATTATACTTGCAGTAGCCATTGTGGTGGCAGCACTCTTATTCCGCCCCACGATAACAATCAGAGGCAATAACCCCATTTTATACATTACGGGGTTCTGCGCCACCCTCACATTTGCCCTTTTTGTAGTATTTGCAGCGTTCGGGCTCACAAACCTGCTGAGTGAAAAAAATAAAAAGATTGTCTTTATATCGTTTATAACATCACTCATTGTTACAATAGTATTTATTGTTTTAAGTTACCTTTCAATCAATATAAACATATGAAAAAGATAAACAACATACACATTGGCGGTCGTGCCTTTTACTTTGAGGAGGAGGCAAGCAACATAATGGAGCAGTATCTTGCCCGCATCAAGGAACTCTATCGCGACAATGGCGAGGAACTTAAAGTAGCTGATGTGGAGCAGCGCATTGCCGAGTTTTGCACAGCTCGCGTGGGAGAAAACGGCATTGTAAATGCAGTGCTCATAGAGGAGGCAATAAAGAGCATAGGCATAGAGATAGAGACACCCACTGCGCAACCTGCCGAAACAACCGAGCAGCCTACCAACGAGGCCGAAGCCGAGGAGCCACGCGACCATAGCAACGAGCCGTGGTACCGCGCAATGCTCTTAGGCAGCAAGATATTCCGCAACCCGCACGACAGTTACATTGGCGGCGTGCTTGCAGGCCTTGCAGCATACTTTGGCATCAGTACAGCCCTGCTGCGCATCATCACGGTCATTCTTTTCATTGTGGAGCCCACAGGAATCCTTTACTTTGTATATATTGCACTGTGGATAATATTCCCCAAAGCCAAAAGCATTATGGACTACACCCGTATGCGCCGCGTTGGTGCCAAAGGTGATAAAGAGAGCATGGAGGCCGCGTGGAAGAGCAACTACGAGCGCACTATGGCAGAACTTGCCCAGCCGCCCGCAAGCGGTTGCCTCCCTATGCTGCTGAAGATACTCTTCTTCCTTCCCCTTGTTCCGCTTGCAGTGGCACTATGCATATTAGCAATATTCATTATTGTCATTCCCATTGGTTTTATGTACATCTTTGCAATAGGTGGCACTGCAACCCTCTTTACCGTGCCTCTTGCAGTTATGGCAATATCGCTTGTAACAGCCATTGCAGTAATGGCATTTGCACTCATTCACTGGATATTAAATAGAATGAACGTATGCAAACCAATGAACAAATGGCCCAAGATAATACTTGCCACCCTGTTAATTGTTTCGCTGCTGTTTGCAGGCATAGGTGCATATCGCGTTTCAAAGAGCTGCGACAGCTATGAAAACCTGTGGCAAAAGGTAGAAAACGAGTTTTCAAAGTTCATCGACGGTGGCTTTCTCAAGCATCTGACTCTTGGAAAGGTTACTATGAAGAGTGGCCAATTTTACAACGAATTTCCAATTGACGAAAGCGGCAAAAAGGTATTTGGTGCCATTTGGGACAAGGAACTGCAAAACTGCAATATTCCTTTTGTGGTAGAAACGACACACAATGACCGTGGCGAGTACAACATATATTTCTATCGCCACCAAGGCAGTGTAATGGAGATAAAGCACAAGGTGGCATATAAGGAGTACGATGCCTGCTATACAGTGAACGCCGAGGAGTTGAACGGCTACATCTATTTCATTTGGGACAATGCCAACAACACCCTATACAGCGACGAGATATATGAAACGCCCACCGATTCAAGGAGCACCACCTTTGAAAAACGCACCAATGCCGTAAAGATAGACGCCATAAGCCACGACGGCACATTCAACTTTGGCAACGCCGCCGAAAAGGGGCTCACACCCTTCTCCCTCTTCTTCTATGGCAACCAAAGAATTCCAAGCCTGCTTGTGGGTGGCGACGGAAACCAAGGCCTTGAAATTGCACCTTCATCTACATACAAGCACCTGAAAGATGTTAAGCTCAACGGCAACGAGGAAGAGGAAACAGACTATCCCACTGCAAAAAGCCATATAAACATTGACGAGGATAAACTGAACAAAGCTATTGACGATGTAATGAAACTTGGGCAAAGAGCCGAGAGCATAATAAACTATGCGCACGGCATTGTAGATATTAGCAACGCAAAATAATAGATAATTTCCATAACGACGTTTCGGGCGTGCCACTAAAAAATGGCACGCCCGAAACATTATCACACAAAAAAGAATTTTACTCCACATACAACCGCCCCTGCCGGGTGTCGCGCTCGCGCATACGCTTTTTAACCTTCTCCACCAGCTCGTAGTTTTTGATTCCCCAGTCGGGGGCCACCAGCAACTCTTTGGGCGACTGCGATGCAAAGCGTTCAAGCACAAGCGTGGGGCGCAGTCGCTCGACATAATCGACAACGGTTTCAACATAATCATCGAGAGCAAACAGGTGGAAGTCACCCGGGCAGCGGGCATACTCTTCGGCCATACGGGTGCCACGTATCAACTGCAGCTGATGCATCTTGAGCGTGGTGAGCGGCAGTTTCGACAGCTCGGCAGCCTGCCTCATAAGTTCGGTTTTATCCTCCCCGGGTAACCCCAGGATTATGTGGCCGCCCACAGGTATTCCGCAAGCAGCAGTGCGCTCCACGGCATCAACCACCGTAGCATAGTCGTGCCCGCGGTTTATGCGCAGCAGGGTGGCATCGTTGCAGCTTTCTATGCCATACTCCACAAGGACAAATGTGCGCCGCGCAAGCTCCTGCAAATAGGCAAGCAGGGAGGGTGGCATACAATCGGGGCGTGTGCCAATGACTATACCCACACACCCCTCCACAGCCAAAGCCTCTTCGTAGCGCTGCTGCAACACGTCGAGCGACTCATAAGTGTTTGTATAGGCTTGGAAATATGCAAGGTAACGCATATGCGGATATTTGCGTGCAAAGAAGGCTATGCCCTCGCGCATCTGCTGTGCAACGGGCTTGTTGCGGTGGCAATAGGCGGGGTTGAACGTGCGGTTGTTGCAATATGTGCAACCGCCCCACCCCTTTGTGCCGTCGCGGTTGGGGCAGGTGAATCCACCGTCAAGGGTTATCTTTTGCACCTTGAAAGGGAATTGCTGTTGCAGGTAACTGCCAAAGTCGTTGTAGTAGAAACGTTCAATTAC
>JAFVSR010000025.1 GCA_017503645.1 Bacteroidaceae bacterium
AGAAAAGAGTTATTTGAAAAGCATGAGGAATATAGTGTAACAAAACAAGTTAGCAATTTCTTATCCATTGCCCATTCTCATGCAAGTTCTTCTTAATGGTTTGATACTCAAAGAATCTTAATCAAACTACATCAAATATACAGATTTTTATGCCATTGAGGAAATTTTTGCGTGCAATAATAAATTTGGAATAAAAAAAGAACTATTGATAATGTGAATTTATTTCACAGGTTTAACAAAAGTAAAATAGCTACTCATTACGTTAAACTATTGTTAAAACCCGCGCCGCACTGTTAAATAGAGCCAAAAGATCGCTCTAAATTCTTTTTTCAAGGATTTTATGTGATATATTTGCCTGCGACAAAGGTAAAATGGTTGCAATATAAACTATTTCGCAATCTTGTTTTTGCTTGTTAACAAATGGCGAGTATTTAACAAAAATCGTATATGAGATTATGAAAAGAGTATTCAAATTTTTGTTTTTAGGAACACTTGTTGTTGCAACAAGTGGAGTGGTGGCAGGATATACCACCTATAAGATTTTTGCAAACAACAGCGAAACGCTTGCTGCGAACGACACAACACCTGCATCGTTCCTCACGCAAGCATCATTTGCAGCACCCGACGGCCTGCAACGTGTAGATTTGACCGATGCTGCCGACAAGTCGGTGCACGCTGTGGTACACATAAAATCTACCGAAAAGAGCAAAACCGCGGTTATACGTCGCGCCCCCGATATTTACGATTTCTTCTTTGGCGACGGAATGGGGCGTCAGCAACGTGTGCAGACACAGCCGCGCGTGGGCTTCGGTTCGGGAGTTATTTTAAGTGACGACGGTTACATAGTTACAAACAACCACGTTATTGATGGTGCCGACGAGATAACCGTTACGCTAAACGACAACCGCACATATCCGGCCCGTCTGGTGGGTGCCGACGAGAACACCGACCTTGCGCTTGTGAAGATAGAGGCCGACGATAAACTGCCGTTTCTTGTGGTGGGCGACAGCGATAATCTCAAAGTGGGCGAGTGGGTGCTTGCCGTGGGAAACCCCTTCAACCTCACATCGACGGTCACTGCGGGCATCGTGAGTGCAAAAGCCCGCTCATTAGGCGTGTATAACGGTGGTATAGAATCCTTTATACAAACCGATGCCGCCATTAACCAGGGCAACAGCGGCGGTGCTCTTGTAAATGCCAATGGCGAGTTGGTGGGCATTAACGCCGTACTTTCGTCGCCCACAGGCTCGTATGCAGGCTATGGTTTTGCCATTCCCACCTCCATTATGACAAAGGTGGTGAGCGACCTCAAGGAGTTCGGAACCGTACAGCGTGCTGTGTTGGGCATTGTAGGCGGCACAGTAACAAGCGAACTTGCCGAGAAGGAGGAGCTTGGTACCGTGGATGGCGTTTATGTGTCCGAAGTGGTTGAGGATGGCGCTGCCAAGAAGGCCGGCATAGAGAAGGGCGATGTAATCATAGGTTTCAATGGCAAGCCCATAAAGACTATGGCCGAGCTGCAGGAGACACTTGCCAAAACCGTGCCGGGCACCGAGGTAGAGGTAAAGGTGCTCCGTGGCAAAAAAGAGAAAACATTCGATGTGTTGCTTGTGAACATACAAGGTGATACCAACGTGGTGAAAAATGTCGACCTCGACATTCTCGGCGCCGAGTTCAAGCCCCTCGACGAGAAGGACAAGCAGTTCTTCAAAACCACATACGGCCTTAAAGTAACAAACGTGGGTGATGGCCTTTTTGCGCAGCACGGAGTGAAGAAAGGCGTGGTGCTGCAAAAGGTAAACGGCGTTGCAATGCGCTCCATCGACGACCTGCAAAAGGTTGTAAAGCAGGCTAACAGTTCCACCGAACCGGTACTCTTTATTTCTGGAATCAACGCTGCAGGCAAGCGTGTGTTCTATTCGGTTCCATTGCAATAGACCTTTTTACAGATAAACATAAGCGGGTGTGCCTTTTGAGGTACACCCGCTTATGTTTATCGAATGCAGAAATCATTTCAAAAGAAACCCCGCAACCGGCTTTGTGGCGCCGAATTTTTTGTATTTTTGAGATAACCTCGAAAATATACTGCACTCGCTGTGTAAAATATAGAAGTAAACTTCATATTTTCCGCTCGTTTGTTCGTATTTTTGCGCATTGAAAAATTTGTGAAGCTATATGAAGAACAGTGACACAACAATGATGGGGCACATAGCCTGCTTTGTGGCCTATGTTATTTTCGGGCTCAATATCATTGTAACAAAAGATATTATGGCGGTGGGGGTGATATCGCCACTCGCTCTTTTTTGCCTGCGTTCGCTTGGTGCCGGCCTCCTGTTTTGGATAACATCCCTAACGTTGCCTGCCGAGAAGATTCTGCCGGCCGACTATATGAAGATTTTTGCAGCATCGTTCACCGGTTTTTTCCTCACGCAAATAACATTCCTCATAGGTATATCCGACATCACCCCAATTGATTGCTCCATAATGACTTCATTGTCGCCCATTTACACTATGTTCATTGCGGCAATGGTGTTGAAGGAACCCATTACATTCAAAAAGGCGGGTGGTGTGCTGCTCAGTTTCTTAGGTGTGCTGTTCCTTATATTCAACAGTGTGTCATCGGGTGGTGGCGCTGCTGAAACAAAGCCCATAGGCGTGCTGTTTATGTTCCTCAACGGCTTCTGTTTCTCGGTCTATTTAGGAGTGTTCAAACCACTCATTATGCGCTATTCTGTGGTTACCTTTATGAAGTGGATATTCCTCTTTTCCTCACTCCTTTCGTTGCCGTTTGCAGGCGGTGAACTTGCTCAGGTCAATTATTCCGCCTTGTCGCTTAAATTTGTGGCAGAGATATTTTATGCCATAGTTTTTGCCACATTCATCTCCTATTTCCTCATCCCCATAGGGCAGAAGCAACTGCGCCCCACGTTGGTGAGTATGTATTCATATATGCAACCCATTGTGGCCACCGCCATTAGCATATACATAGGAATGGACACGCTGGGGTGGAAAAAGGTGCTTGCCGCGGCTACCGTGTTTGCGGGTGTTGTGCTTGTAAATTACAGTCGTGCAGCAAAGCAACGGTAATATATTTTGTATTATTGCCATATAATTATTACCTTTACACAAAATCAATTCGCATTATTTATACACAACTAAAAAAATAAAACATTATGTCACTTTTAAGAGTTCTTTTAGCAATTATCTTCCCTCCTTTGGCAGTTGCCGACCAGGGTTGCGGTTCTGTTCTCATTGTATTCCTTCTCACTCTTTGTGGTTGGATTCCCGGTGTGATAGCCGCTCTTGTGATTTTGAACAAAGTAAAATAATAAAAAATAATGAGTTCTCTTCCTAAAGAAGTATCGGATTATCTTGCTCACTTTGAAAACAAAGTAAACACAGAGCTTGTAAAACTTTTCAAGTCGTATGTAAATGTCGATGGAGTGTTGCCTTCGTCGCAAGATGTTGAGAAGCGGTGGCCCGACATTGCCCCCGAATATATGGTTGATGCCGTGCCGCTCATAAGCGATTACCCAATGGTGTCTATTGCTTGGGCCGGCTATTTGGGTATGGCCGTCGCGCACGACTGGGACGATGATTGGGAACTCTTAAAAGGCCGCCCATACAAAGAATTCTATGGCAAGCAGGGGTTTGACGACCTCGACGAGAATGTGGTGGAACATATTCTTCATCTGCCGCTCGATTCGCCTCAGGCAGCCGACATTGAAGCTATGATGCGGCGTCTTGCACAGCAGGCGCTCACGCTTATGCGTCGCGAAAAGATAGAGCCGCAAAGCCGTGCGGCATTCTACGCCTATTCGCGCGTGCTCACCATTATGTTCCGTTTGGGTGCAAGTATGGAGTTGCTGCGTTTGGGCTATGTGTGTCAAAAAGTAAATATGCCGCTATGCTGACGGACGCAAACGACAATACACTGTTGCAAAAGGCCATCGACATTGCAACGCAAGCACACCGGGGGCAGGTGGACAAAGCGGGTGCGGCATATATCGAGCACCCTATGCGTGTGATGGCTGCCTGCCAAACGATAGACGAAAAGATAGTGGCTGTTCTGCACGACGTGGTGGAGGACACCGACTTGACCTTTGAGATGCTTGTTGCCGAAGGATTCCCGCCGCACATTATTGCGGCCCTGCGTCACATAACAAAAAAAGAGGGTGAACCATACGACAAATTCATTGCGCGTGTAAAAAAGAACCCGTTGGCAACGGCCGTGAAACTGAACGACCTCACCGACAATATGGACATACGCCGTCTGCCATATCTTTCGGACAAAGACGTAAAACGCCTCAAACGCTATCTTAAGGCATACAAGCGCTTGAATGGCGAACAGGTATATTCGCAAGAGGCTGCACGGGCCGAATGTCCCAACGCCTTCAAACCCTGGGAAGAGGCCGAGGATGCCGCATTGCGCGATTTTGTAGCCGAGCAGTTGTCGTATGACGACATTGCCGACCATTTCCAGCGCAAGCGCGGTGCCATAATTTCCCGCATAAAACATCTGAAAATAGATAAAAACGAGCAATAGTGCGGTGCTTGTCACGCAAAATATCAGCTGCCGTGGCAAAAAGAATGGAAAGAATTTGTATTCTTGAAAAGAATATTTAACTTTGTGACCTACGGAATATACCTATTTTAACATAGGTGGCTGCTTGAAATTATTTACTAACCAAGAACCCGGTTACAACCCGAGTTCACCAAACAAAATACAAATAAAATGAAAATCCTATTAACTGGTGGTGCCGGTTTCATTGGAAGCCACACCTTGATTGAACTCACAGAAGCCGGTCACGAGGCTGTAGTAGTTGACAATCTCGACAACTCGTCTCCCATCTCATTGAAGCGCGTTGCCAAAATCATTGGTAAAGAGGTACCTTTCTACAAGGTAGATATCCGCGACCGCGAGGGCTTGCAGAAGGTGTTCGACGAGCATAAGTTCGATGCCTGTATTCACTTTGCCGGTCTTAAGGCAGTGGGCGAGAGCTGTGCAAAGCCTCTTGAGTACTATGAGAACAATATGAATGGTACATTCGTGCTTGTAGATGTTATGCGTAAGAACGGTTGCAAGAATATGATTTTCTCTTCAAGTGCCACCGTTTATGGCGACCCCGCAATCATCCCTATCACCGAGGAGTGCCCCAAAGGTCACTGCACCAACCCCTATGGCCAGACAAAGTCTATGCTCGAGGAGGTTCTTATGGATATTCAGAAGGCCGACAACGAGTGGAACATCGTATTGCTCCGCTATTTCAACCCCATTGGTGCACACAAGAGCGGTACAATAGGCGAGAACCCCAACGGTATTCCCAACAACCTTATGCCCTACATTACACAAACTGCAGTGGGCAAGCGTGCCGAGCTTGGCGTATTTGGTAACGACTATGACACACACGATGGTACAGGTGTGCGCGACTACATTCACGTAGTAGACCTTGCCCGTGCTCACGTAGCAGCACTCAAGGCCATTGTTGCCAACAAGGGTATTGCCATCTACAACATTGGTACAGGCCACGGTTATTCAGTGCTTGATGTTGTAAAGGCCTTCGAGAAGGCCAACGGCGTTCCCGTTCCCTATGCTATCAAACCCCGTCGCCCGGGCGATATCGCTACCTGCTATTGCAACCCCGCAAAGGCTGAAGCAGAACTTGGTTGGAAGGCTCAATTCGGCATTGAGGATATGTGCCGCGACAGCTGGAACTGGCAGAAGAACAACCCCAACGGTTTTGAGGAGTAATTTGTGCAGAATTTACATACCTTATTAAAATAATGCGAGCTGCTTGTGCTCGCATTATTTTTTTATTTCTTTTTATAATTACTCCGTATAATATGCTATTTGATATACTTTTAATATAACTGATACTGTAATATGTTAATTAACAATATTTAACAATTGGGGGGGGGTAATTGCGAGTCAATTATTACTATCTTTGCGGCTCATTTAAGGAAAAATAACATTTTCAAGCTATAAACACTATGAAAAGGCTGCAAATATTTGTTGCAACACTGCTAT
The DNA here is from genome assembly GCA_017503645.1 of Bacteroidaceae bacterium. Classification (GTDB taxonomy): domain Bacteria; phylum Bacteroidota; class Bacteroidia; order Bacteroidales; family Bacteroidaceae; genus HGM04593. Next base: position 6,029 of record JAFVSR010000025.1, read on the forward strand.
TGGCCGGTGTTGCACTGCCTGCATTGGCACAAACCTATAATCCCGATTCTCTAAAGAATGCCGGTTGGCTCACCGGTGACACATTGAAATACAGCGGTACATCAGTTGTAAGTAATGGAGGTAAAGTTGATACAAATGGTAGTAACCATTATTATGGAGATGTTTTTATTAAACAAGGTACCGAGACTCTTGAAAAAAGAGGTTCCGGAACGGACGGAGGCGCAGGAAGTTTCCAGTATTCATATATTACAACAGCTACTATACCGGCTTCTGTAACCACCATTCAACAAGCTGCATTTTCCGATTGTATCTTTTTGCAGAATATCTATGTAGATGATGCAAATACAACATATTTCGACGTGGATGGTGTTGTGTATAAATGGCTCACTAAGGATGCAAGCGACCCGTTTAATCCTGAAAAAAACAGATTCCAGCTGGTATCAGTTCCGGGTGCCAAGACAAACGTTACCATTCTCGAGGGAACAACATCTATCGGTCCCTGTGCCTTTGACGGTTGCAGCAAAATTAAAGCAGTCGTAATACCTGCTTCGGTTACCGAAATCGATATATATGCATTTACAGGTACAAAGTTGTCTTCATTAACTTGTATGGGAGAAACACCGCCAACGGTGAAAAGTGGCTGGTGGGGTAATGATCATGGTCTTTACCAATTGGGAGTGGAGGTTATTAAAGTTCCTTATGGAACCTCTACAACATATAAAAATGCAAACCGTTGGAAAGGCTATAAAGAAAAGATTGTAGAGATGCCCAAGATTGAGGAGGATGTACTTCCGCAAGTGAAATACGTGCAACATCTTGAAAAAATATTCCTTCGCGACAGCGTGAATTATACAAGGACAAAACCTCACACCATAGGCAACGAGATAAGAAGAGACACGGTTGTAGATGGTATCAATACAACCATAAACATCTATTATTCATCGGCTGCTACATATGAGCGCACCTTCTATAACGATAAATGGCAGGCGTTATATGCTCCTTTCATCATTAAGTATGACGATTACCGTACCGATATGCTTGAGGTTGCCGAAATAAAAAGTGTGACAGAGTATTTAGATGCCGATAACAATATTACCTGGTTCTATCTCACAGCCGAAGTTCTTGATCCGGGTGATTCGATACCGGCTCACACACCTTGTGTAGTACGTACTATCTCTGCAAACGATGCCGGTGTAGGACGAGATATAGACCTATTCAAGGGTGTTGACAGCGGTAATCCTGCACGCATTCTTGAGCCTGCTGAAACAAAAACGATGGTACTAACATCGAGCAACGGTAACCAATATAATCTTGTGGGCCAATACACAAGACGAAACACTGCCACAATACAGGCCGAGGATGGCGTTGACTATAAAGAAATTTATGCAATGGCAGGCGGCACACTTAAAAAGGCCGGTGGTGCTAACGTGACACTTGGAGCCTATCGTTGGTATCTTTCAATAGAGCCGGCAGCAGGAAATTCCACAATGATGTTCAAGTTCGGCAATTTCAATCAGGGCAATGCAACATCGGTAGATGAGATAGTTGTGGACAGCGATGCCGACAGGAGCGATAACATCTACTACGACCTCAGCGGCCGTGCCGTGGAGAACCCTGTTAAAGGTATTTATATATATAATGGAAAGAAAGTTTATTTAGACCGATAAACAACGAGGAGATGACAATGAAAAAAACAAAGAAAAACTATACAGCACCGCATACCTATATCATTGAACAAGCCCCCGGGAATATAATGGGAGTCCAATTTTCCATAGTAGAAGACGATATCGTTGTTGGTGATGGTGAAAGCTGGGACAATAATGAGTATATAGGTTCCTGGGAAAATATTTGGGGTAGTGAAGGATAGATAATAAAAAATATGGAGTGAAATATTTCACTCCATATTTTTTATGTATTTATCTTATTTTGTGCGCCCCGGGCCCGGGTACTGTTCAAGCGCTTTTCCCAAAATGTAGATGGCACGCTTTAAGTCGGCCTTGTCAATCGCATAGGCAATGCGCACCTCGTTCTTTCCATAACCCTCATTTGAATAGAAGCCCGATGCCGGAGCCATCATAATAGTCTCGCCTTCATACTCAAAATCGGTGAGGCACCATTGGCAGAACTTGTCGCTGTCGTCTATAGGCAGGCGGGCTACGGTGTAGAAAGCGCCCATAGGGATAGGGGAGTACACCCCGGGAAGTTTGTTAAGTTCGTCAATGAGGCAGTTGCGGCGTTCTATATATTTCTCGTATGTGTTTATTGCATATGAGCGGGGAGCATCGAGCGATGCTTCGGCAGCAATCTGGCCCAAAAGCGGGGGGCTCAAACGTGCCTGGCAAAACTTCATAACCGCTGCACGCAAGGTTTTGTTCTTGGTTATGAGGGCACCGATACGCAAGCCGCATTCGGAGTAACGCTTTGATACAGAGTCAATAAGCACTACATTTTCTTCAATTCCTTCCAGGTGGCAGGCCGAAATATAGGGCGAGCCTGTGTAGATGAATTCGCGGTAAACCTCGTCGGAGAAAAGGAATAGGTCGTGTTTTTTCACAAGGTCGCGAATGCGGTTCATCTCGCTGCGTGTATAAAGATAACCCGTGGGGTTGTTGGGGTTGCATATAAGAATACCGCGTGTGCGTTCGTTTATAAGTTCCTCGAAGCGCTCCATAGGAGGCAATGCAAACGATTCCTCTATGGTTGAACGTATGGGCCTTATGACAGCACCGGCCGATATTGCGAATGCCATATAGTTGGCATAAGCAGGCTCGGGAACAATAATTTCGTCGCCCGGGTTCAAGCAGGACATAAATGCAAAAAGCACAGCCTCGGAACCACCGGTGGTTACGATGATATCGTCGGCCTTCAGTTTTATTTGGTACTGGTCGTAATAACCCACAAGTTTTTCGCGCAATGACAGGAAACCGTCGCTGGGACTGTATTCAAGAATTTTGCGGTCTATCTTTTTGATGGCCTCAATGGCAACTTCGGGAGAATCCAAGTCGGGCTGTCCAATGTTCAAATGATAAACTTTAATGCCACGTGCTTTTGCCTCATTTGCATAAGGTGCCAATTTCCTGATTGGCGACGATGGCATAAGTATGGCTCTTTCCGATAATTCTGGCATATTTTTCTTTTGTTTCGTTTACGAGCGCAAATGTATTAAAAAAATCCTTATTTATAAGTATAAAAAGTCAAAAAATCCCTTCCTCCACTATTACGCCACTATTCGTTGATAATAAATATTATGTTTAATAGCGTTTCGATAAACAGCTGTTCTCTTCCGTTTTCCACCAAAAAAGCCGATGTACCCCGACTACAGCATCCGACTACAATTGCAACATTTTACAATTACAACATTAGTTTCATATACGATACTGCCGATAAAATGATAACTGCAATATGCATCTTCCTATACAAGGTATAATATCGAAGATTTCTATGCTGTTACTTTACAATTTTATTATTACAACAAATATCACTATCTTTACACAAAACGAAGGTATTATATAGCAATTTACACAATTTTGTCATTTTGACGACCTACGGGAGGAAAAATCTCAATTATCGTAAATAACCGCCAAAACGAAATAAACGATGAAAATATACTCGGCACCATTGCAAGGATTTACCGAAGCTGTTTGGCGAAATATACACAGCCGCATATTCGGTGGCATCGACGCCTACTTTACCCCTTTTATACGCTACGAACATAACGAGATACGCAGCAAGGATATTCGTGATGTGGAGCGCAAGAACAACACGGTGCAATATCTTGTGCCGCAGATAATTGCTGCCACGCCACAGGAGATGCACCCCCTTATAGCACTGTTGGAAAACGAGGGCTACACCGAAATAGATATAAATATGGGATGCTCTTTTCCATTACAGGCGCGCAAAAAACACGGAGCAGGCATCCTGCCCCATCCCGCAATGGTTGCAGAGCTTTTAAGTGCGCTAAATGATTATCCCTCAATGCGTTTTTCGGTGAAAATGCGCTTAGGATGGGCAGATAAAGCGGAATGGCGTGCGTTGCTCCCCATTTTGAACGATACACCGCTCACGCACATTACGATGCACCCCCGTTTGGGGTGCGAACAGTACAGGCAGCCGGCCGATGTCGAGGAGTTTGCTGCATTTGCAGCCGAGTGTCGCCATCCTTTAGTATATAACGGCGATATTCTCACACTGCACGACATTGAGCAGTGTGAGGCGCGCTTCCCCACACTTCACGGCATAATGATAGGGCGAGGCCTGCTTGCCAACCCTGCATTGGGGCTTGAATATAAACAAGGTAAGGCGCTGTCAGCCAAAGAACTATGCGATCGAACGCAGGCTATGCACGATGCAATGTACCAAGCAATGGCGCCCCGTTTACAGGGTAACACCCAACTGCTTGGCAAGCTCAAACCCTATTGGGAGTATCTTCTGCCGGATATGGAAAAGCGTTATCGCAAAGCTATTGTAAAATCGAACACGGTGGAAAAATATATGCAGGCCGTGAACAATGCACTTGCAAATTATTGATTCCCTGCCTATATTCGCAAAAAAAATAACATAGATTATGAGATACCTTTTATCATTAGTCGTTGTTGCCACCGCCTTTATTTCCTGTGGCAACAAACAAACCACTACTGACGCTGCCACAGCGACCGACACCATTACACAGCCCGTTGTTTACGAAAACGAGTACCTTGTAAAGGTGGGTGACACTGCCCCCGACTTCACACTGCCGCTTACCGACGGCACCACCTTCACATTGTCGCAACAACGCGGCAAGTTGGTTATGCTGCAATTCACTGCAAGATGGTGCGGAGTGTGCCGCCGCGAAATGCCGCACATTGAAAAGGATATATGGCAACGTCACAAGGATAACGAAAAGTTTGTGCTTGTGGGTGTCGACAGGCAGGAGAGCAAAGAGGTGGTTGATGATTATACGGCAAAAGTGGGAACCACTTACCCTATGGCCTTAGATACCGCAGGCAATGTGTTTGCATCGTATGCAGTGCGCAACTCGGGCATCACCCGCAATGTGCTTGTGGGCCCCGATGGCCGCATAGTTATGCTCACCCGCTCCTTCAAAGAGGCGGAGTTCAATGAACTTGTTGCCACAATAGACAGTTTGCTGGTTCGGTAGGGTTCATCCCCTACCCTTTCGGGCAAGTTCGCAGCCCCAGTTGTAAACGCGGTCTATCGTAGGTGTTGCAATGCCTAATTTGTGTGCAGTTTCGTATATGTATCGCAGGCCGCAAAGGAAATCCTCTCGGAAATAGCGGCTCGACAGGTCGGGCTGCCACCCTTTATCGCTTTCTATCATAGGTGTTTTAATGCCCTTGAACCCCTCTATGGAACATATCTTCCTTGTGAGACTTTGCGCATCGTGGCTTTCGTAGTAGTCGAGTATGGTGGGCAGGTAATCGCTTGCCACAGGTAACTTGGCCAGTATGCCGAAGAACTCCTTGTCGAGTTCTATTAGCAGTTGCGATGCGGCATCGTTCCACTCTTCGTAGAAGAGGAACTGGTGGTCGTAAAAAACATTTTCGTTCCAGTCTGCAAATAACGAGTAGAGCCTCGAGGGGTGCAGTATGGGGTTGCTGTTTGTAAAGCTCGCCTCATAATGGCTGTTGAGCATACGGGTGGGAGCATCGAAAAGATATTCCACCGTTCTTCTGAAGTTTTCCCTCTCTTCGTCGCTGCACCTCACAGCTGCAATGTTGTAAGTTGGTTTGTAGCCAAGAATATTTGCGCTATGCCCATATTCTTGCGTGCGGGCTATGAAAGGTACTCTTTGGAATCCCCACAAAGGAACATCGGCAGGGAGTATTTCTATTGCCTCAAAGAAGAAACCGGTTGATGAGAATATGCTGCCCACAAATGTGCCTGGCTTTATGTGTGGGGCTATTCTCAGCAGTTCGTCTTTTATGGCGTAGCCGGGCAGGCACAGTAATACTATGTCGGCATCACTTGCTATTGCGGCATTGTCGCTTATGCGGCTTATGCAGGCAGTGAAATCTTTGCCGTCGGGGGTGTTTATGGTGAGTCGGTGCGACCATTTACCGGGGTTGCGGGTGAGTATATCCACGGCCACACCCTTTTTGGCTGCAATATAACCGGCTGTCACGTGCCCCAGCGAGCCGCCGCCACATATACATATTCTATTCATTTTCGGCATCTATCTGTTCAATGGCTTTGAGCAACCTGTTGTTGTCGTTGTATCCGCGTACGGCTATGCGCATATATTGCTTGCTGTCGAGCCCCTCTTTGGCACTGCAGTCGCGCAGCAGTATGTTGAAGCGTTTGAGCATTGTCAGTACAAGCCTGTTGGCCGTGAATGGGGGCAACACCTCTACAAGGAAGAAATTGGCCTCGGATGGCATTACACGCAGGAACGATATCTTGCGCAGTCTCTCTTCGAACCTATCCCTCTCCTCTATGAATTTGTCGCAGGCTATGGCGTAATCGGCCTCGTACTTTGTATATATCTGCATAAAGTACTCGGCAAATGAATTTATATTCCAGATGCTCACATCGCGTTTTATGCCCGATATGATATCCTTGTCGGCCGAGCAGATGATGCCTAATCTTATTCCCGGCACGCCGTAGCTCTTGCTTATGGATTTTATTACAATCATATGCGGGAATTTTTCAAGCACGCTGTCGTGCAGCAGAGTATTCTCCCGCCATCCCTTGCTGAAATCGACAAAACTTTCATCTACCACAAGCCTTATGCCTTGCGCCTCGCACCACTCTGCAAGCCTCTTCACATCGTCGATGGGAATGAAGTTGCCTGTGGGGTTGTCGGGGTTTATTAGCAGGATGCTATGCACAGGGTTGGCGGCAAAGAATCGCATTATGTCGTCGGCTCCATAGCGGTAATCGCTGTTTTGCGGTATATATGTGACAAGCGTGCTCTTGTCGCGGCGGTTAGGATACTCCTCGAATGTGGGGCGTATTATACCCAATTTACCGGGTAACTGCTCCATAAGTGCCTTTATAAGCTCGGCTGCACCATTGCCGGGTACTATGTACTCCTCCTTTATGCCCCAACATTTGCTTGCCAACAGAGTGTTTACCTTCAAGCCCGACGGATACTCCATTACAAGTGTGCGGAAATTGGCCTGCATCTCGTCGAGTATCTTCGATTCGCCAAAGTATGGGTTCACAAGGTAGCAGTAGTCGAGCATCTTGGGAAAACGCCAGAAGCCGCCGAAACGGCCGTAATACTTGCGCAGGATATCCTTCTCCTCGGCAAAAAGAGCTTCGGCAATGTCAAGGTCCTGCTTGTCGTCTATTTCGTACCATTTTTCGTCTGTTATGGGCAGTGCCTTAAGTTCGCAACCATCGAGCAGGGTTAAAATGCGCAGCACATTTTCGTAATACTCGTTGTTGCCTATTGCCTTTGTATAGGCCTCGAGGAAAGGCACATATTTAGTGCGGCAGAACTCCTTTGAGAATTTATAGATGTTTATGGTTTTGTAATATTTATCCACATCGTCGAAGCTGAATGCCGCCTTGGTAATGAAGTTCACTATGTTGCAGTCGTTATCTATGCACACCATAGTGCCATCCATCCATTTTTCGTACTTGGCTACAAGTGCAAGGTTGGGGCGGCGGTCGTCGGTGAGCAGTTGCAACATCTGTTCATCTATCACTAAGTCCGATTCCAACAGCAATGTGTCGTCTTGCTGCAGCTGCTCCTTGGCAAGCGAGAGCGAATATATGTTGTTTGTCTTGTCGTAGATGGGGTTTTCGATATACTCTATATTCAAACCTGCATAGCGGTTGCTTATGTGGTTGACAAGGGCCTCGCTCTTATAGCCTACCACAATTATTATACGCTTGAGAGCTATTTTTGATAGTTGCTTGAGCAGGCGGTCAATGATGCACTCGCCATTAACCTGCACCATACACTTGGTGTTCTCTTTGGTGAATTCGCCCAGGCGCTTGCCCATTCCTGCGGCCAATATTATTGCTTGCATAACTTGTTTTCTGTTTGTTTATAATATCCTACGGTGCCCTGAATCATTCAATATGGTAGGCTTGTGAATTGTGGGTTGATACACGTTTATCCTCGGGTGGCAGCTTCATATAGTCGCCATAGAGCGTGTGCAGATAGAGGTCGTAATCCTGCGGTGCGCGGTACTCCTTCCCTTCGAACACAACCATTCTGTAATTGTCGAACATCTCGCGTGGAAACTGTTCTTTTGCTGCCAAACGTGAATAGCTGCTATATACATATTCGCACTCGTTGTAGTTACATTCGGTGGCTATGGACTTTATCCTCCTTTGCAGCGTGTTTATAGAGAACGGCAGCAGAATGGTTTTTGTCACGGCAAGGCGCAGTTTGCGCAGCAACGACATTCCGCTTGTGAAAACCGAGTTTTTCACGTGCATATAGCGGCGTATCTCGCCACATCTTTGCGCCTGCTTTCGGTCCTTGAGCCCGTCGAGCGGGAATATGTCGATATATACGCCAAACACATCCGGCTTGAAGTGGAACTCGCGCACAACGGTTCCCTTGCGATATACTTTGGCAAATGCAGTGCGGTAGCGCTTGTCAATTTCAGGCGACACCACCCTGTTACAATCCTGCTCCTTGTTGTACAGTTCAATGAACTTTTCGTAATCGGGGCGCGGCATATGTATGTCTATGTCGTCGTCCCAGGGGATATATCCGTTGTGGCGCACTGCCCCCAGAAGGGTGCCATACGCAAGGAAGTATCGTAGTTCGTGACGTTGGCAAAACATTACCACGTCATCGAGAATCTCCACCTGAATCTTCTTGAGTTCTTCGCCTGTTATCTCCTTCATCGTTACTCTAATTTTTGCTAATGTACTACAAAAATGCCAATAGCACTGCATATGGAGCAGGGTTTTTTATCATAAGGGGGCAATTGTGCGCATTGCAGGCCGATAAAAAGCGCAAAACACTTGTGTAATAAGTAAAAAAGCAGTACTTTTGCACCGCCGATACGAGATATCGGATAACTCAAATCTTTAACTAATAAATTTTACAAAAAATGGCAACAAAAATCAGATTGCAGAGAAGAGGTCGTAAACACTACGCATTCTACTCTATCGTGATTGCAGATTCGAGAGCTCCACGCGATGGAAAGTTCACCGAGAAAATCGGTACCTACAACCCCAACACCAACCCCGCTACTATCGACATCAACTTCGAGAGAGCTTTGTGGTGGGTAAACAACGGTGCTACTCCCACCGACACTGTACGTAACATCTTGTCTTCACAGGGCGTTTATATGATGAAGCACTTGCAGGGCGGTGTTAAGAAGGGTGCATTTGACGAGGCTACAGCACAGGCTAAATTTGAGGCTTGGAAGGCAGCTAAGACAAATACTCTCAATGGTATAAAGAGCGCCGAGGAGCAGGCTAAACGTGATGCCAAGAAGGCACGTTTGGAGGCTGAGAAAGAGGTTAACGCAGCAATTGCCAAGAAGGTAGCCGACAAGAAAGCTGCCGAGGCTCTTGCCAAAGCAGAGGCTGAGGCTGCTGCAGCTGCCGAGAATGCAGAGGCAACAGAAGCACCCGCTGAAGCAACAGAGGCTCCCGCAGAGGCTTAATCCCCTTTTGGCAGTAATGCTCAAGATAAAGCAGGCAACCCACGGTTGCCTGCTTTTGTTTTATAATTAAAAAAGCGCTCCACCTCTTTGTATTTAATATTAAAAGGAGTAATTTTGTCCATTATGAAAAGAGCAATAAAAACATACCTCATAGCCATTGCCTCTATGGCAATGATTGGTTGCGGCGAGGACCGTTCACACGAGTTCTATGAACTCACAAAAGAGAACCAATGGACATATAACACTATGAAAGAGGCCTATTTGTGGGCCGACTCCATAAAGTCCTTGAACCAACGCGACTATTTCGCCACTCCGTCGAGATTCTTTGACAACCTGCTATACAAGAGTGACAACGCCTCGTTTGTAAGCAGCACCGAAAATACGGTCGGCTATGGTTTCAGCTTCTCTCTTATGCGCGATCCGCTTGGCATTGAGCCCGCCAGGGTATATGCACTTGTGGAGTATGTCGATCCCTCTTCGGTAGCGGCCTCTGCCGGCCTTGAGCGTGGAATGTGGATATCCGCAATAAATGGCAGGAACATAAATATGGGAACAGGCAGCGCACTCAAGAGCGGCGATGCAATAACTATGACAGCAAATCTCATATCTTATGACGATGACGCGGAGGCCTATGTGTGGAACGAACTGCCGCCCATCGATATGCAGGCTGCCACGGCAACCACAATATCGCCGCTGCCTGTGACAAGCATCGTAAGCGACAATTCCGGCAAAATCGGTTATATCCTGTGCAACAGTTTCGATGCCGATGCAACCATTGAAGATATACACAATACTCTGTCGGCTTTTGACAGCGAGGGGGTGACTGCCATTGTGCTCGATTTACGCTATTTCAGCGGCACTTCAATAACCAATGCGGCGGCGGTTGCATCCTCTTTCGTACCGGCCGATAAGCAGGGTGCTGTTTTCTGCACCCTCTATAAGGATTTGAAATTTGAGACCAAAGAGAATGTCCTGTTTTCTCAAACTGCAATAAATGTTGCCGACAAACCATTGTACATAATAACAACGGCAAAAACCACAGGAATGGCAAGCGCATTTATCAAGGCTTTGCGTTTGGTCCGTGGCACATCGAATTTAAGGATTGTGGGGCAAACGGCAAAAGTTACTGACATTGCAACAGAAAGCATAGAATCTCCCTATGATTTTACAATAAACCCCGCCACATCAATCATTGCCGATGCAAACGGGGAGATACTCACCGCCACTACCCCCGACTATGAGTTGAGCGAATATGGCGACAGCAAACATATTTATCCTTTAGGGAACAAACAAGAGTATCTATTATATAACATTGCATATATTATAGCAAACGGTACTTTACCGGCCGATTTATAAGATAGACGGTATAGAATAAAAACATATGAGGCTGCTAAAAATTTTTTAGCAGCCTCATATTGTATGGAGATGAATAAAAAGATGTAGTTTAAGGCTTGCGCAGCCTGAAAAACCGCAGTTTACTAAGCGTAAATGAGGATTTTGAAGGCAAGCGTAACGCAAAAATACACTTTTTAGTCATCTTC
>JAFVSR010000026.1 GCA_017503645.1 Bacteroidaceae bacterium
CTTAACCACCTTGCGGCCGTTTACAATGTAGATACCGGGAGCTGTGATAGCCTTAACGCGGCGACCTGTGATGTCGTAGATAGCGCCATCCTGTGCGCCCTCTGCTACTACACCCTCGATGCCTGTTGTACCGGCCCAATCGAAGTTGAAGCTGTAGCTTACAATCTCGGTAGCCGCGGGAGCATCAAAGTATACTTTGTTGGCGTTGTTCTGGAATGCACCCTCTGAGAGTTCTGCCTTATAGAGGCCTACTTTGCCTGCGGGAGCTGAAAGAACGTATGCTGTACCTGCAGGGGTAATGTTCTCGTCATAAACAGAACCTGCGAGCTTGTTGCCCTCAACTGCTGTACCTGCAGTTGCAGAGTATGCGAAGTTGTAGTCTCCGGCAGCATAACCCTCGGCAAGTTTAACAATTACAGCTGTATTGGCGGGGAGAATGCCTGTAATCTGCTCAAGGTTAAGAACGCCATTCTCATCGATAGCCTCAATTGCGTAGTAGCACTCTACACCTTCGGGGATAGTTGCATCGAAACCGAGTTTCAATGTTGCGTAACCAACCTCGCTGATTGTAAGAACGTGTGCAAATGATTCAACATTAATGATATTCCAAGCAGAAGCACCATCAGCCGAAGTATCCCAGGTTACAATAACATTGTGTGCCTCCTGTGCGTGCATAGGATCTGCATGGTTTGCACCATAAACAGCTACCTGCTGCTCTTTACCAAGGGGCTCGAGTCTTACAGCCACAGCATTAGCCTCTGCACCCATGTGCTGAGCACCCTTTACAAATGATACAACATACTCTTGTGTGTGCATATTTTTGAGTTTGAACTCACCCTCGTTGTCACCGGCAATAACTTGGAATACAGCCGAAGGAGTGGTGGCGGGCTCAAATGTGTCGAACACAAGCTGTGTGTGGTCGCGGTCTGCTGAATATCCAGCACCTTCGTATGTTGTTACAACAGGAACTGTCTTAACATATTTACCGGCGCAATATGTTTGGGTAGAAGCCGATTGGAATGCAATGAAGCTGCCAATAGCAGGTGTGTTTGTGTAAACAGCGTCGATAGCTGCCTGCAATGTTGTTATATCTTCCTCGTCGGCAACAGTAACCTCCTGTGCAACGCTGATAGCAGCTGCAAGCTCGTCAATAGTAGCCTGTGGGTAGAAACCTGCAGCCTCGCTCTTGAGTGATTCCATAGTAGCGAGTTTAGCCTCGGCTGTTGCAATGAGAGCCTCAAGCTCGCCTTGAACGGTGGGGCGTGCTACAACTTGGAATGTAGAACCGGTATCTCTTCTGTCCCAGTAGCAAAGAGTGTTTGCACCGTTGTAACCCTGGCGGTTAAGTGCATAAGTAGGAGCTGTGGGGTGCTGCATGTAGAAACCGTTAGCTGCAGCATTGGCGTGTGTGGGCTTCATGAAATCCCAATCTGTGTTACCTGTAGCACCTTCCTCTGTTACCATACGTACAATTTGGCTTGCATCTTGGTTGGCTGTGGGTGTAGCAGGTGAAGAAAGTACCATTGCAGAACCTGCGAGCAAGTTTACAACCTTGAATCCATCGAAGGGGTTACCTACGAATGCCCAGCTGTATGCGTCTTTTGCATCAGAAGGAACTTCTGTTGCAGTAGCCTTAATGTATTCTATGCTTGAATCGTAGTACATATATGTGGGGCCGTCGTCGCGTACATTTACATAGTACCACTGTGTAACCTCGCCGTAGCTGTTAAAGTACTCAAAAGGAAGTGAAATGCTGAGTGTGAGCTCTTTGGTAATAGTTTTAACACCATCAACCTCTGTTGCGTCCTCTGCATTGATTGCCTCTTCGGGAACTGTTGCAGATACACCAAAAGGCAATGCGATGTTTACAGCAGGGTAGTTGTCGCCTGCGATAGTTTCAGTAGTCTGAGTGTATTTTTTTACACCCTCATACATGAAGTTGTATACAATAGTAACGGGTACATTTGCATCGGGGTCTGCGGTCTCAGTGAAAGTCCAAGCAGAAGCACTGTTTGGATTGTTTGTCTCATAACTAACAATGTTGTTTGCATTTCCTGCACCACCGCCGTGGTTATTTGCATGCATATGGCGGCCGACAATGCTTATGGAATATTGATAATCGGCTTGTGTTTCACCACTTTCTAAAATTATTACATCGAATTCTGCGCCATTGGCGGTCTCTGTCATTGTCCAGGCTGTGTTGTTTGCAGCCTCACCCAAGATGTATTTGTTGTCGTTTACGTTCTTCAATGCAATGCCGTTATCGGTAGCTACGGGAGTCCAATAGAATGACTTGTCGCTCTTGTCGAGAGTCTTCCAGCCGGGGTTTGTTCCGTCGCTATACAATGCTTTGTGCACACTCTGTGTATTGTAGAACAAAGGAGCCTCAATGATGTAGAATTTGCCAACCTCGGGCATATAAGTTTCAATGTTGTTAATAATAGCTGTACATGCCTCGTAGTTGGCAATAGTTGCGTTAGTCTTAAAAGTCTCATATGCAGCATACAACTCGTTGTAAGAGGACTCTGTATATTTGAGTTTGCCAAAGATGTGATTGTCCTTGAAGGCCATTATCTCATCAAGAGCAACTTGAATATCAGCACCAAACTCTGCAATCTCCCATATTGAACCTGGGTCGGTTGCTGTCCAGTAATCTACGCTGGTACCGCTGCCCTGAAAATCATTCCAGCTGTTTTGACCTGAGAAATCGGCTGTCTTAGAGATTGAAAGACCGGTTGCTGTCTTTGCAGCGATGTACCAATCGATACCTTCTGCTGTCCAACTGTTTGTGCCGGCGCAGAGCAAATCACCTGCCTGTGCGTTGTGAATTTTCACTGTGGCAACGCCATCAACTACAGAGCCTGTGAAATAGAAAAGTGAACCATCCTGAACAGAAGATTGCTGTGTCATAGAAGTTGACTCACCTGCGTATGTGGCATACTTTGCTCTACGCACGTTCTTAATTGTGTACCACTTGGTGTTACCCTCTGTGGACATTTCGGGAAGGTCTGTAACACCTGCCCAAGTTGTTACTGCACATAGCAGCATCAACATCAAAGATGTAAATTTTCTCATAAAGTTAATATTAAGTTAATAGTTAAATAGTTCTTTTTTATATAATAAGGAGAAAACCCCTTAAATTGTTTTGCAAAAACATTCAATTCATTCAATGTTTGCAAAAACGCGTTACAAGGTGCTGTGGCGCATCACTGCGGTATAAGGCACCATATTCGGGGCAAAATTAGCAAAATTTTCTAAAATTCATACACGTTGCGCTGTTTTTTTTACGCGCGGCACCATCTTTTTTACTTTTCGCATAACCCACACAAACAAAGCGTGTTGCAGCAACGGCTGCAACACGCTTTGTTTGTCCTGTCACTTGCCTATCATCATCTCGGCAAGCTCAAAATCCTCGGGGTAATCTATGTCCACGCCCTCCACAGGGCCCACAATAGCCATATATGGATTATCGCCCACGCGGCGGTGATGCTGCGCCCACATATCGTGTTTGAAGATATAGAATGCGCTTGTTTCCACATACACCGGCTCTATCGTCTGCGTGCGGGGTATGCTGGTGGGGCTGTAGTTGAGCGGCTTGCCGCCATACCAGGCAAATGTCTGTATCTTTTGCGCCGAGAAGGCCGAATCGTGACGCCCCTGCAGCACCTCCTCTATTGCGTTGCTTATGGTTGCAGCCTTTATGAAAGGCGATGTTGTGTGTGCAAGCATATACACATCGGCTTTCACGTCACGCACAAAGGCGTCGTATATCTGTTCGCCCAATGCCTCGTCGCTGTCGAGTGCGGTGTCGCGCTTCAGCAGTTTCACACCCGGGGGCAACAGTGGTTGCACCTCGTCGCTGCTGCAATATACATACACCTCGTCTATTTGGGGCACCTGCACCAGTGTCTCCAGCAGGTAGCACATCATTGGTTTGCCACCTAACAGTTTCAGGTTCTTGCCCACTACTCGCTTGCTGTTCAAGCGTATGGGTACAAATGCTACTACTTTCATTTTATTACCTTATTTTATTATAGGGGCGCACACACAGGTGCGCCCCTACGGGAATTACATACCGCTAATATATTAAATGCAGCTGAAGGTATCGATGACACCCGCCAGGCGGCCTTCGGAATTAACCACAATGAGCGAATGGATGTTGTGCTGGCGCAACAACTTTTCGGCAGTGGCCAACTTGGCATTCTCCTGAATGGTCTTGGGGTTGTGGCTCATAAGTTCCTTCACGGTGAGCTGGAAGAAGATATCCTGGTGGAACTGCATAGCACGACGTATGTCGCCGTCGGTAACCACACCCAGAATCTTGTCGTTCTCCACCACAATGGCAATACCCATCTTTGTGGAGCTTATCTTGAGCAGCGCATCGCTTATCTTGGAGTCGCGTGTAACCACAGGCAGGTCGGTGCTTATCATATAGTCCTTCACCCTTGCCAACAGGCGGCGGCCCAACGAGCCACCTGGGTGGAACTGCGCAAAGTCCGAAGCCTTGAACTTACGCACCGTCATAAGCGCACAGGCAATAGCATCGCCCATAGCAAGGGTGGCGGTGGTTGATGATGTGGGTGCCAGGTTCAACGGGCAGGCCTCGCGCTCCACCGCAATGTTCAGGTGGCAATCGGAATACTCTGCAAGCAACGACTTGGGGTTGCCCGACATAGAGACAATAGGAATCTTGCGCTCGGCAAGCAGGGGGATGAAACGGAGCAGCTCGTCGGTCTGGCCCGAGTTGGAGATTGCCAGTACCACATCGCCCTCGGTGAACATACCCAGGTCGCCGTGGAAGGCATCGAGCGGGTTCACAAAGAACGCGGGGGTTCCGGTACTTGCCAGTGTAGATGCTATCTTTGCACCGATATGGCCCGACTTACCCACACCCGTCACTATGAGCTTTCCCTTGCTCTCGTAAATGAGGTCTATGGCTTTGGTGAAGTTTTCGTCGAGGTTGGGGATGAGGTTAAGCACCGCCTCAGCCTCGTCTTGTAGGCATTTTTTTGCCACTGCTAATACGTCTGTCATATCTTTTTATTTTGTATTCTTCATTTTGTTGCCTGCCGGTAGTTCACGCATACGGGCACATTCCGCCGCGAAGATACGAATAAAAAACGAGAATCGCGGTATGGAGGGCAAAAAAAGCACATCGGCAGCGCCTGCGCGCTGCCGATGTGCTTTATAAGCCATTTCCACAGGGGGGAAGAGGGGGTACTTATTCGTTCCAGATATTCTCCCAAGAGCCGCCAACGTGCCGGTTCGACTCCTGCCCATCTGAAAACTCACCATCACCACCTTCGCCTTGGGAGGGAGTATCCCAGGGGGATGTCGTTTCCATAATGGTATCTATATCCCATTCAACATACTCACAAACCGGGGCATTATATATATTCTTCTTCATATCAAAAAAACATTTAGTCATTCCACAAACACATTACTTCACTGAAACCTTCTTGCCATTTATAATATATATACCAGGCTCCGTTATCTCATTTAGTTTGCGACCTTGCAAGTCGAAAATACTCTCTATAACTTCGGTGTCATTGGCCGCATCCTCTATTCTTTCAATATCGGTTGTTGCAAAATCGCCATCGTAACGCAAAGAGAAAGATGTAGCGGTTACCTTGTCGTATGGCAGCACAAAATAGGCCTTGTTGGCATTACACATAATGTGACCACCCTTGTCGGTTTTAACATTGTAATTAACCTCAGTTCCTTCTGCATCCACTCTGTTGCCATACTCATTGTAGTTCTCCCATATCCAATAGAGGCGAGGAACATCCTTGTTTCTTTGCAGCATATACACTCTTGAATATGGGTAACCATCAGCAGCGTGATTTTCTCTTATATCCTCACAATCTACGGCCGTATTGTACAATGCGCCATAGAGCACACCTTCCATCTTATCACCCGTATCCTCTACAGATCCCACATTGCTATAATAGAACTTGAATGGAGTTCTCTCGGGGAGAAGCTCAAAGTCATTGGGGTCGCTCGACACTCCATCTATCTTGAGCATTACAGGAGTGTTTGCGGGAACAATTCCGTTTTCGTATGACTGCATAGAGATGTAGTTGGATGTGAGCACAGGACCATACTTGCGGGGCCAGAACGCACTTATGCCATCGGGTATCTTAGCATCGTAACCAAGCATAAGTGTTCCGTGTCCGTGTGTAGCCACCGAAATAGGGAAGAAGATATCTTCGTTATCGACAACCTCCTCCAAATACCACGATGTCACAGGATTGTACACATCCTCAACCTCCTCAACAATAATCACCTCTCTATCACCGCCGTTTATATCGGTATCAACAGTACCTTTCTGACGTGTCAAGCATTTATCACCAACCTTCACATTGATAACCGAAGAACCTATAGGCACCAATGTCACGGTGCTTGAGCTTGTGGGGCTGAGTGCGGTTGCGCCACTTACCGCCAATGTATTTACGCTGCTGCGTGTGTGCAGGCTCATCACATTGGCTGTGACACCTGTTGACAAATCAATGCCCTCGAAATACCAAACGCCACGGCTGTCATATTCGGGGTTACGCTCCACGAAGATATACTCGGAGCACCAATTGTCATCATTCACCTTGCTACCTGTTTTATTAAACAACGAGGTGTAACTGCCGTGAAGTGTTCCGTCGGCATCGGTAACCATATGTTTGCCACCTTGATGGCCCTGTGTATAGTTCACAAGCGAGCCATCTTCCATTTTGTATGATGCCGCTGTGATACCAAGACTCAAGAAACCGTTTGCATCGTCGGCAAGATACATTCCGGCAGAGTTCTTAAACGACAGGTTGCCGTTTCCATCGGTTACACAAGTCCAACAATATGCTTTGTCGTTGTCTTTCGCAGGCTCTGTTGCGGCAATAGCAAGATTACCGTTGTTGTTGTATAGATACCAAGTGCTTGCAGTGGCGGTGGCATTGGCATAAATATAATATGTCTTGCCCGCTACAGGAGTTGCAGTCTCCTTATATACGTGTGCATAAACCGTGCCACTCTTGACAACATTGTTTTCGGCATTCACTGCCACTGCATTTACATAGTCCTGGGTATATGCAGGGCGCAGAGTGTAGAACTTATCGGCCTTGGGAGCATAGAAGTCCTCCTTGGGCAAGCTATTGTACTTTCTTATGGTTCGAACCATTGCATTAAACGTCTCTTGGTCATAAGTATTTTTGTCGTACAAAGCTTTAAGTTCGTTATACAGTTCCACAAGCGGGCGATAGTAAACCACGCACTTGTCAATATTCCACAAATCAAGTATTTCCAACATATGGCTGCGGAAATCTACCACCTTCACAAATTCCCAAGTAGAATAGTCGTGCTTGCCCACATAGTTTTCGATCTTCGTCTCTTGGCTTTCGGCATTGTGCCAACCAAGATTCTCGTCGCTGGCGCCATCTTTCACTATCGAGTGGCCCGGATAGTTTTTGTTGGTCGAAGGAAGAACAAACCAGTTACTTGCCGAGTGTTCCTCGTTCCACTGCATTGCCTGAATCTCGATACCTTGCAGATTAGTAATATTTATACCTCGAGGCAACGCCGAAGAGAGCAAGGTAATATCCTTAAGCCTACGGGTTGACGTTTTCTCCTCGGCCACACCCTTGTTATTCGTAACCTTTATGTAAAGCTTACCTTCCACCGTTACATCGTCAACATTCGTGTTTGGTATCCATATCATTTCGACACTGAAATTCTCGTAGCTGCCTCGAATATGGTTGAAACTATAGTCGTCACTACCCGACAACTTAACAACAATGTAACCATCGGCTTTCATATAAACCTGGAATTCATTGGTGTAATCATTCTTCAACGGGTCACTGCTCGATGCAATGATACAAGAACCCCAGTTATTATATGAGTTACCATTAGAGGTAGCTTCAACCAATATCCTCCAACCCTTGGCATTATCCAAAGTCTTCACGCCGGGAATCTTGGTTATGGGTTTACCCTCACCTGTAATGGAGATATTTTCATACACAACCTTGTCCTCACTCACAAGTGTTTTGTCGACAACGGCATTATCTTTGTGATAATAGGCAGCAAAGTTATGTATGCAGCAATTCTGCAGGTACTCGTTATAAAGGCCTTCATTACCCTTTGCTCCACCAACATAGAACAGGTTGTTCAATGTTTTACCACCCTCGGCAAGTATGTCGCTGAATGTCATATTCTCATTATCGGCAACATACTTTGCAGCGTAGCTTTTGGTATTGTCGCTCCACGAAGCCTCTACATTTCTGATATAATACCACTCGGGATTATAATCATCTATTCTATCCCAATGCGATGTTTGAGTAGGAAGTTTCAGAGTAGATGAAGCAATATTGTTATTCATCTTGTAGAGCTGCTGCACGCAACCCTTAATATCGTAAAGGTCAATACCCTGTGTCGATGCAGCTTCCTGCAACTCGGCAATGCGGGTGCGATGGGCTGTAATACGCTCCTCGCTATATACAGGATAGGTAGGGTCAACACCCTGAGCCTCGTCCCAGTTGGCCGAGTGCGCTGTTAGAGTGACATCGAGTTCTCCGCTCACTTTTGTTATATATGCATTGAGCATAGCTCTCGCATCGGCATCCTCAACAGGTTCAAAAACCCAAAAAGCATTCATATCTTCAACGTTATAACCACCGGCCATATGCAAGTCGTCACTTGCAGGCACGTTGGCACATAAGCCGCCAGGGTTGTTTGTTGCATCCAACATCGTGCGGGAAATTGCATAACCCATTATCACATTTCCACCACTGAGCACTTGGTTGGGCTGCACATAATAGTACACACCGCCAAGGTTCCACGTTGCCGCAGCAGTTTGTCCAGTGGCATTACAAGAGCCCTCATTATATAGTTTATTAACTGTTACTACCGACTCTATGATTGCCTTTGCGTGCGATTCATTATCGAACTCGGCACCTGTAAAATAGAAGAGCGAAAGAGCATCCACATTTGCCTCTTCAACAAGTTTAAGGCAAGCATCGTCGCCCGCAAAAGAGGCATAACGACCACAGTTAACGTTCTTTATCTTGTAGAAATGCATAGTTGCCGGTGTCACAAGTGCTCCGTTTGAATCGAGGACAGGAAGTTTAGTTTCGTTAAACGGCTGCACAATCTCGAAACGCGCCTCGTAGGTATCGCCATCGGCAATATCGCTGAAACGGAGCTTTGTGGCAACAGGTTCTGCGGGAGCAGTGTAGGTGCCATCGGAATTTTTCTTATAAAAACCTATAAACTTGTGGTACGTACCACAGGTTTCGTCTATGGTTATATTATCATCGGCATCTATCTCTGCCAGTGCAAAACGGCTGCCGGCATCTGAGGCACCATTATTTTGATAACCGCCAAGCGTAGTATTTGCACCTACTCCCTCGAACCAGTTTACATACAAATTGCTTTGTGTGTTATACTTCAACTGCTTGTAACCGGCATAACCGGTAACATCGGTAATTACAAAATAGTCATTCTCGTCTCTTTCATCGGCAAGCACAATAATATTATGTTCACCGTTGACAGAAAGTGTATTGTCGTATGTGAGCCACTTATCCTCGCCAAGGCTGTATATGTAGTAAGCATTCTCCAGTGTAGAGTGTTTGCAGAAGACGAACCTGCCCGCACCGGCAGCGTTGGTATCGTCGGTAGATGGCGCAACATAGTTGTCATTGCCGTTTTTCATCGTGGCAAGGTAATAATTGCCTTCGCCAAAAGATGTAACAGAGGCAGGCAGCGCCATGGTCATCATAATCTGCGAGAAGGGGAACGTGGTATATTGCACACCATTGTAGCGGAACACCGAGTTACGCACAGCTAACGGGTCGGCCAGAATGGTTATCTTCTTCTCGCTTGCAGCACGTTCAATGGGCAGGAACACAAAATCGGTACATATACGATGTGTTTCGTCGGTAACAGTATTTTCTTCGTCATCGACATATGTATAGAATTCAGTTTGGTCCTGCACCTGTTTCACGTCGCCCATCCAATATTTTGAGCCATCGCTCGCTTTTGTTGCAGCGGCAAGATACTGGGAAGCAGAGTTCTTCAAAGGCACACCGTGGCGGCAAGTTTCGTTGGTGTTATAACTCCACTCGTAAGCATCCTCTTGAATAGTACCATTGGCAAGATACATTCCGGTCTTAACGTTGCGGAATGTAAGTTTTCCGTTGGGGAGGCGCTCACATATCCATGCATAATAGTCGGCATCGGCAGTTTCGGCCACACTATTGTAGTTGCCTTCCAAAGAAAGGCCGTATGTAGTGACGCCATCGGTGGTTGTTTCTGTTGCACAAAGGTCATAGTTCACATACATACCCTTATTTGCATCATATGCATCGGCATATATATAATATTTGTTACCGGGGAGGGGCACACCCGAAAGGATTTTTACCTCGGAGTGAGCCTCGTTGAGCATCTTTATGCCATTTTCATAGTTTTGAGGACTGTCGCAAATGTCGAGCATAGTATATGTCAATGCCTGATGAACCACTTCGGTGTTGGGCAGCAAATAGAGTTCCGACAAGCCTATGCAAGTATAGCCTGGGGTAGATGTTTCCAAAGCCTCTATACGCACATATTGATAATTACCACCAAAATCTATGGCAAAAGGAGAGAAATACTCTACTTTTGAATCAAGGCCGGTTGAGAGCTCGCCATTGGTGATATTATTGAAATCGGCACCGGAATTGGGCACGTTTGTATATGTCTTATTATCGTTAGATACACTTATTCTTATTCTTGTGGGCATATCTAATGCATCGGCGCGGCGTTTCATATACAAATACAAGCTGCTCACCGACTTTCTCAAATTAATTGTAAGATAGTGTGTTGCTGCTGTTGCTGTCCAGTTGGTTGCAGAGTATGTATTATGGTCGCCATCAATGAGACGCGACACGTCGCACGGGGTACTGCCATCGATTATTTGCTCGTGACTCTGTGTTATTTGTGCAGCATCTTTTATGTAGCCATATATTTTCTGTGCCGAATAGAGGTCGCAACGGCTGTATATGTGCAAGTCCTCGATATAGGGGAAAATAGTTTTGTCAACAATACTGATGTCGTAGAATGCAAAAGGATGACCGGTGGCACCTGTTGCAAACTTTTTGTAGTCGCCATTCCAATATGTATCCTTGGCTTCATTGGTTATAACGAATACGTTGTAGGGGTTTGCTTCACGGTTAATATATGCACCGCTCTGATTTTTCGATTGGTCTATGAGCTGTGAGTTCTGGACAACAGAATAGTTCGAAGCCTCGGAATTTACGGTGATATCCTGTTTGATTGCACCATTGGTAAGCACAATACCATTGTCGCCATATGTATCGGTATCCTTTGTTACCGCCTGTGGCCAGCTGTATATATACAGTTTCTGGGGTGTGCTGTGCGATGTAGAACCATCGAGGCCCACATATGTACCTGTTGACAATGATTTTATATAATAAGCATCGGTTTCACCTGCACTCTCAAGTTCAAACACGTGACACTCGTTATATATCATTTTGTCACGAGCCTTGAAGTGTGTGAGTCCAAGAGCGGTGCTGTTGTTGTAGAGGAAGCCGGTGTAATCGGTGTCTGCCACCACCTCCAATATCACATCGACCATTGCACCTCCGTTACTCATTGTGTTGCCACCGCCTTTTTCCTTGTCGGTGCCGTTACCATTGGGGTCTATACTGTTATAGTCGAGCATATAACGCATACGGTAGTAACCGGGGACAGCAGGGGCTGTGAAAGAGGGCATCACACTGCTTAGGCGCTCAGCATCAGTATCTACAACATTCCAATTGCTATCAAATCCCTTGAGATCACCGTTGTCGTTGTACGAATAGAACGAATAGGCAACAACATCCTTGTTTTCTATAAGTTCAAAACTCCATCGGCTGCCTTTATCATTGCTTCCACCATCTTCCCACAATCCTATAGTGCTACCGCTACCTTGATACCAGTTAAGAAACAAAGCAGCAACAGTACCGTCGTTCTTATAAGGGTGAATATCATAATTGTTGCCTTCATAATTTACAAGTTGGAAATATGCACCTTCTATCTTAGTGTCACTGGTTTCCAAGAAATTTTGCTTATTACCGTAAGAATCGGCTTTGGTGTATGTGAGCCATTTTTGCGCACCCACGCTATAGATGTAATATGCACCTTCTACGCTTTCTACTGCATAAAATGCAAATTGTCCTTTATCGTAGTTATTTTCATTTCTACCCGTAGTTGAATTGGCATATTTGCCATTAGCGTTTTTCATATGATATATGAATTCGGGCTTGCCTGCAGAGGGCAATGTGGTGGAAGCCTTTATTTTACCTACCGTTTTGGTTACAGCAAAGCCATCGCCATTAAAATCGATGAACACTGCGGCATTCATCAAAGTACCATTGTGCGAAATTTGGGGAGTCACCTGTTCACCGGCTTTCACCTTGAACATTGTTTCGGTTTTATCCACAAATGTAAATGCACTCTCTTCGCTTGTAATGGCCAAAGAATTTTCTCCAAGAGAAGAACTGAGTTTTATTTCAGTTATACACCTGGCATCCTTATACGATGTTCGTTCCGCAGCGATGTTCTTTGGAGTATAATCGAGATTGTGGTTTATCATATCCACAAAGCTCTTATGTACAGTGTTGTAAATCATAAACTTCATACCCGGCGTGAGAGTGGTATGACGAGTAGGATCGTTGTGATTTCCTGCAGGCTGATAATACTTATCGGCCCACACGTTTGCCGTGCCCAACACCAGCAGCAGCAAACACAAATAGAAATGTTTTGTTTTCATTTGTTTTTAATGGTTTTATTATATTTTTATTTTTTCTCAATTCTGTTCTTGTGGCAAGTGTACACTATAAACCATAGTAACCATAAGAAATACAAAATTAAAGAATTTTATTATAAAAAACACATTAAACATATTTTTTTTACTTTTTAGCATTAAGAATTGTGTAAATGCGAGCCTGTTACACTATTTATTGTATAAATTTTTATCATTTTTGATATACCTAAACTCCTCCGCCACTGTGTGAAGGGCCCTGCGGCACTCCTTTGGAAACATAAATGTTTCGTCGTCGCAAAAATAGTGCAAGCGAGTTAAACGCAAATTTATTTGCAGTTTATCAACGAGTGCAGCCTATTTTCGCTGAAAGCAGTGCAACGCTGTGGCTCCGCGTTGTCCCCTTCCAAAGAGGAACACTTTGTTTGTATTATACTGCTCCTCATCAGGAGGAGCCGGATTGTGGCGAAGCCACAAGACTGAGGAGGTTTTGTGTGCCCTAATAAATAATGTTGCGCCTGTTACACTGGTGCAACATCCTATGGATGATATGTCTTGCTATATAGTTTTCGGTGGCCCGTGAGCCTTTCTTTGTTTAATCCTAATTCTTTTATCTCCTTTTTGTCGCTCAAAAAGGAGCAAAAACGCCCGGCACACGCAAAAATCAGTCACAACAGCCTTCTGCTCACGAGTCGCAAGCGACATCCTTCGTTTGGCCGTTGTTTTACGCAAACACCTATTCGTTCAACCATCGGGGACAAAAGAACTCGCTTTTCACGCAATAACAGCAACAAGATGAACACCGCTCAAACAGCATTTGTCCTATTCCGCTGCTTGAACGGCTGTTTGCTGTGATTTTATCGGTGCCGGTTTCCTTTTTAGAATTACCCCTGCTTGTGAGAACTGCGCCCTGCGTATTCATTGGTGCGCATTAAAGCTTTTAGGAAAACGAGCGTCAGTGTTTTTGGGAATAGTGGAGGAAAGCTCGTGCAAACGAGTGCAGAGGATAAATTTATTTATACTGTGCCGAGTGCAGCCGAGCTTGC
>JAFVSR010000027.1 GCA_017503645.1 Bacteroidaceae bacterium
AAGCTATCAGAATATTGAAACACGGCAAGAGAGCCAAATCACTAATCAAGTATGGTCTGGAAGAAATCGCAAACGTTCTTCTAAGACCGCTCTACAAGCCGAAATTCGATGTGTTCAAATTTTTGTCATGTACTTAAATATTTTAATTTTAATTCTCTTCTCCAAAAAAGCGGAAGTTTTTTTTGGAGAAGTTAAAGGATTCTTATGCGCCAGGATAATATTTGTTGGAAAAATCTCATTCGGTATATATTTATTACATTGCTTGTTAATACCATTTTTGCAGTTTGGCGGGTGGGCAGTTAACTGGACAATGGTCTTATTGGTTACTATGCTGGTTATAGTGATAATCAAGTCTCTTTTCCCTGCTTTTGCAAAAAAATATCTAGGGTTTTATTAATTATATTATTTAGGATATATTTCATTATCCACAAAGTCCATAATGCGCTCAAAATCCTCTATAAACTTGTTTGATAATTTATAAGAAAAGTCGACACTTTTTCAAAACAATAGCGACAAACGAGCTCGTTTGTCGCTATTGTTTTTTGTTGATGTGGATGCTTGGATGCAAGCACTATTCCGTTTGCTTATTTCTGCTCTTTGCGCGCCTCGTCATATTTTGCTTTGGCTGCTTCGGCGGCGCCGGCCACCTTTTTCTTCACCTCGGTCCAGTCGTAGTTGCGGATGAGGCCTGTGATGGTTGCATAGAGCATAATGAAGGTGCTTGTGAGGCAGAATATCAGCACTGCTCCGGCGATGAGCAGAAATTTGATGGCAAGCCTTGCGGGGCCGGTTCCGTCATCCTCGCGGGTTGTTGAACCATCGCTCCATTTTGTCACAATTTCCATGAATCCGATACCACCTTCAATGGCAAGCATACCTCCCGAGAGCCACATTCCCACTTTTTGTATTCGGCCAAGGTTCTTTTCTTCGCGACGATAGCGGCTTATTGTGTAGCCGTAGGGGCGCGAGGCAAAGATATACAACGGTATGAGCATTATGAATGCTACTATAATAAAATTGGCAAATGCAGCACCAGACTCGGCTGCCGACAGACCGTCCTCGGCCTCTTCCAAGGCCATCTCTTTCACACCTTTATAATCGAGATCCTTGAGTTCTTCGAATCTCTCAATGGCCTCCTCTTTTCTTTCAGTTGCATTCTTGATGGCTCGTTTACGGCCTTCTATCATTGTCTCATCCTCTTCGGTCTTTAGGTATTTCTCGTCGTCGGCAATAGATTTTACAGCCTCAGCATAGTTCCAAGCAACAGAACGCAGTTCGTGGTGATACCAATTGGTGGGCGAGTCGTATTTATATTTGGTATCACAGCCTGAAATATTTGAGTGCAGAAGCGCATCTAAATTGTCGAAATGCACAAGTTCCACCTCTTCCCAGGCCTCAACCTTCGCAACACGTGCGCTAGCCTCGTTAATGTTGCCTTGCCCGCCGCCTATCATACAAGCCAAGATAAATGCCGAGATTACGACACCTGCGATTATCACCCAATTCAGTTTCCAATGGCGCTTGCGCGACCAGGCTATTATATCGCGCAACTCCGAAATGCGTTGCGAAAACTCGTCGTTGGGCTCTTGGAGGGCGGCAACCGCTTTGTTCACAAGTTCCTCCATTTTATCTACCTCGGCCGGTGTTGTGGGATAGATGTTATCCTCGTCGGTGCTGCGCGCCGCCTTGTCTATGTCACTTACGTGTGACGACACGCAGGTTGCCTCCCACAGCAGCTCATAAGCCTCATCGTTGGGGTCACCCTCTTGTGTGGAATTCTTCAGTTCCTCGGGGTCGAACGAAACGTAACCCTCCTCCATTGATTTTTTCTCTTCGTCTTTCATAGTCGGTTTGTTTGGTATAGTTGATTATAACGTTGATATTTAATGCGAAACGATTCGATTTCACAAATATAGAGAGCAAGCCGCTATGCGCAAAATATTTTTATACATTTTTTAAGACATAGATTAAAAAATATCAAAAAGCATAAAAATCAAATTCTTATTTCTTTATGTTACAACACTCTACTCCCCAAAAAAACAAACATCGCAGTCAGATTCCCATCCTACTTTTTCGCAACCACATTTTATCACCGCAAGTAGGCTTTGCACTACTTTGCGTTCAATTCCTTTATAGCAAATTTTGCATTTTCCACATACTTTACGTCGTTGGAATTGGCCACTATACGATAATATTTTAGTGCGTTTTGCTTATCGCCCATTTTCTCGTATATATTTGCTATATTGTTCACTATAAGCATATCGTCGGGCGAGATTTTGTTTGCTGCCATATACCATTGAAGGGCTGCGGGTAGGTCGCCTGCAAAAAATCTCAATGTTCCTTTATCGGTTAGAAATATTGCATCTTGGGGATAAAAGTGTAAGCAGGTATTTACTATGTTTTCTGCTGATGGAAGGTCGTCGGCTGAAATTAGCTGCATAAAATAGGTTTGTATGCATTCTCGCAGGAACGAAATGCCGTCGGTCTCCACCGGAGCGTCGAGGGTGGTGCACCATTTGTTTCCGTTGGTTATTGATTGCTCCAATGCCGAGGTTATCTCCTGCACTGCAAGTGTGTTTTCTGCCATTTTAAGGTGCAGGGCTATCTTCCCCAGCCTTAAGTCCAAGCGGTTGGGGTGTTTTGTTATTCCATCGGCCAATATCGCTTGAGCCGAGGATACTTTTGCGGTATCCACCATATGTTCCGAATACATATACGCCTCTTCCCCCAAAGAATCTTCCATAACGTAGTATTCCCGTCCGTCGGTAGGTTTTTCCTTGGATAGCGCCACCATCTCTTCGACGGCATTCATATAATAATAGTTTGCCCGCACCGAAAAGAGTTCCGCATCGTCGGGGTACAATTTTTCCCATTCTGCCATAAGCGCTGCCGTGGCGGCGATGTCGCGCCGGCTTACTACGTCGCAGAACTTGTCGTACAAATTTTGCCTTGTTTGAGCAAATGCGGGGAATGTGACAATCAATGCAAGGAGGGTTAAAAATAAACGATTCATAACTATTTGTTTAAGATTACATACATTGTTTATCCGGCACAGGCGCACTAATATTTGGCCGCGAACCACATTTCATTCTCGCGGCGGGCGGCAAAAGCCACGTTGAAGCGTGCTGCAGCAAGAGAGTATTTTATGCCATAGAAACGGCGGGCCTTTGCAGGACACACCACTATGCAACGGCCACATTTTATACATTTTTCTTTGTCCACGCTCCTTGGCGATGCCACATCGATGGCTCCTGTGGGGCAGAGGCGTGCACAGGCCCCGCAAGCGGTGCATTTGCGCGAGGCGGTGGGCCATATGGGTATACCGCCGGGCACTTTATATGGGCGATTGCCGGGTATCTCTATAGCACCATAGCCGGCGGCAAGCAAGGCGGCTGCATTGGTGGCAAACTCCTTAATCTGCGCTATGTCATCGGCATCGGGGCGGGTGGTTGCCACCTTGGAGAAGATGGAATGGCGGGCGATGAATGCGCCTGCCGCCACTGTGCGGAAGCCGCAGGCAGTCATAATATCGTGCAGTTCCAAAACGGCATCGTCGTAATGGCGGTTGCCATATACTGCGACAAGCACGGCAGGGGTATTGCAGCCCCTGAAACGGCGGAGCCTCTCCACCGCCATTGCGGGCACGCGCCCGGCATACACCGGCACGCCTACCACCAAAAGTTCATCGGCGGGGATAGTGATTTCGTCGGTTGCGATGTCGTTGGTTATGTCGTGTGCCACAATTTCATTGGAAATGGCTGTTGCCACAGCCTCAACCACGCGTTTGGTTGTATATGTGGCGCTGAAATAGAGTGTTGTAACCTTCATAGTTATATATATATTTGCGTTCTGCCGCGAATATAACGATTTCCATAATACCAACAGAGAGGCAGCCTATTTATTTTCTGCGGTTTTGGTTTGCATTTGCGGGAGCGATGCACTATATTCGCAATATAAAAAACTCGTGAACTATGCTTAAACAGATATCATCACCTTTGGCAATTTCAGCTTTGTTGCTTTTGGCAGGCGCCACCGCCGTTCCCACGGCCATAGCATTGGAGGACAACGAATTTATGCAATGGGGAGTGGGCATTTTCACTCTTGGCGCGGTGTTCATAGCCATCTTGCTGCTTTTGAGAATATGGCGCTGGGAGCAGTTCGCCCGCATCAGAGCCATTGGGCGCGGCTATATGTTTCTGCTTATGAACGCAGCCACCGTGGCGTTGTTCCCTGCCGCCGTGCTGCACCTGCGCATCATAGGGCAGATGTACCCCGAGAGATATGTACACAACGATGCACTTGGCTTAGCCCTTGTGGGCGCGTGGAGCTTAGGGCTTTTCGCCCTCATTGCCACAAACGTTCTGTTCCTCATTGCACTGCCACACACCACCCTGCCCGCACGAATGGCCGTGCACTGCAAGCGCCGTTCAAAGGAGCTTAATATGTGGCGCGTTATTTTCGCCATACTTCTATTTATCGACATTATCTACCTTGCATTGTGCATAGGTTCGGGAGCCGTGATGGGCATTGTTGCCGCCGCGGTGTATATGTATGTGATATTTGCACTTCACGCGGGCAAGGTTGCGTGGAAGGAGGGGATAAGGGCATAAAAACTGCATTTATTATGAAAAAAAACGCATTTATTATGAAAAAAATCGCATTTATCGTTGCATTTGCTTTTGCTGTGCTGCCCGCATTTTCGCAGGAAGAAAAGGCAGTACAAGCCTTTTTGGAAGGCATTTACAACAAGGTGGCCGATGCAAGGAACAACAACAATGGCGATTACGAGACACTTGTGGAGAAGCATTGCTCGCGCAAATTCCGCCTATATTATGGCGAGGTACGCCGATGGGAGGAGAAAGCATGCGAATGTATGCTACACTCCGGTAGCGGCGCATTTGACCTTTTCATCGGCTGTCTGGACTATTTCGACAGCATAAAATTCAGTATTAGCGATGTTAAGAAAGCAGCCGAAGGCAACCTATACACAGCCACCGTGGCGGCACATTTCCATCGCGAGGCATACAAGGAGAAAGAGCGGAAAACGCAACGCACCGTTTTTGTAATAAACGAAGGTGGCGAGTGGCGCATTGCCGATTTTCAATCACCGAACGAGACAAGCGACCTTAATTTTATGATTGAGGAACTGCCACGTTTCATAGAAGCCCATATAACAAGTGACAGTGCAATGGTTGCAACCCGCCTGAAAACAATTTATAAGGAGGTGGCCCGCATTGCACACAGCGCCCACCCGAACACCGCTGCATTGAACGATAGATACCTGTCACAGCAATTAAAAAAGCTAAGCAGCGAAATAAGCTATTGGGAAGAGAAACTGGGCGAAATGATTATAGGCAAGGATTGCTGGATTCGCACGCAGGACTGGGATAGTATAGAGTATAGCATATCCAACGTAAAAATCACAAGCCCCTCGAAAGCCACAGCCGATGTAACCGCGACATACATAATGCGCACACAGGCAGGCGGGCAAAAAAGCAGAGGCAAAACACTGCTGAACCTTGTTTACGAGAACAGCAATTGGCTTATAGACGATTTCACCGATTACTACGACAACAACGCACTATACAAATGGAGCGACAGCGAGGAGCACAAGCAAGGGTTATTGGAAGCTGTAAGGTCGCTCGACGGATATACAGACCATGTGATTGAAAACAAACAATAAAAAAACAATAATTATGTACGATTTGGCAATCATAGGCGGTGGCCCCGCCGGATATGTGGCGGCAGAGAATGCCGGAGCAAAAGGATTAAAAACCGTGTTGTTTGAAAAACGCGAGCTTGGCGGCGTGTGCCTCAACGAGGGGTGCATACCCACAAAGACACTGCTCTACAGCGCTAAGATGTATGAACACGCGCAGGGTGGCAAAAAGTATGGCATCACTGCCGAGAATGTGCTTTTCGACTACAAGAAGATTGCCGACCGCAAGACCAAAGTGGTGCGTAAGCTGGTTGCGGGCATAAAAATGAAGATGGAGAACCACAATGTGGAGGTGGTGCGCGGCGATGCCTGCATAGAGAGCGGCAACACAGCCTGCATAAAAATCACCTGCGACGGACAGAGCTACGAGGCAGCCCATCTGCTTGTATGCACCGGCAGCGAGGCCTTTGTGCCCCCTATCCCCGGCGTTGAAGGCAACGAGGCGGTGCTCACCAACCGCGAGATTCTGGCGCTCACGGCAGCCCCGGCAAGCCTTGTAATCATTGGCGGCGGTGTCATAGGTATGGAGTTTGCCAGCTTCTACAACAGCTTAGGCGTGCCCGTGACGGTCGTAGAGATGTTGCCCGAGATTCTTGGAGGTATGGACAAGGAGGTGGCCGAGATGGTACGCGGCATATATGCCAAGCGAGGTGTGAAATTCTGCCTCGGCTGCAAAGTGACAGCCATTGAAGGCAACACCGTGCACTACACCGATGGCGAAGGCAACGCACTCACAGCCGAGGGCGACAAGATACTGATGAGCGTGGGGCGCAGGGCCGTGCTCAAGGGATTCGGCCTCGAAAACATCGCCGTGGAGACCGAGCGCGGCATAAAGGTAAACGAATATATGCAGACCACAATGCCCAACGTATATGCCGCGGGCGATGTCACCGGCTTTTCGCTGCTGGCGCACACCGCAAGCCGCGAGGGCGAGGTGGCTGTGAACCACATAACAGGCAATGCCGACAAGATGGAGTACAACGCCATACCCGGCATAGTATATACCAACCCCGAGGTGAGCAGCGTGGGCCTCACCGAGGAGCAGGCCACTGCGCAAGGCATTGAATATCGTGTGAGCAAGCTGCCAATGACCTATTCGGGCAGGTTCGTAGCCGAAAACGAAGGACAGATGGGCCTGTGCAAGATTCTTGCCGACAAAGAGGGGTATGTCATAGGCGTGCATATGGTGGGCAACCCATCGGGCGAGTTCATCTGTGCCGCCTGTATGGCAATAACCCATAAGATAACGACAGAGGAGCTCAAGCGCACGGTATTCCCCCACCCCACGGTGAGTGAGATACTCAAAGAGGGGCTTTTTGAATTGTAAAAAACCGTTTTTTTGAATAATTTTTGCAAAAAGAGCGGGAACAATGGGCTAAATATTAGGTTAGTTCAATAAAAATCCGTTCCTTTGCTTAATATTTCAGAAACAGATAAAAATGAGAGAGATGAGGGTGAAACCCACTAATGGGAAATTAGGTGTTATGTGTGTGGGACTGGGTGCAGTAACCACCACAACCATTATAGGTGCGCTTATGTCGCGCAAAGGATTGTCGCGCCCCACAGGCTCGTTTGCCTGCGAGGGAATTATGCGTTTGGGCCGTGGCAAAGAGAAAGTTTACAAGGAGGTAAAGGATATTATCCCCATAGCCGGGCTCGACGAAATTGTATTTGGTGCTTGGGACCTTTATGAAGACGATGCCTACGATGCCGCAATAAAGGCCGGCGTATTGAAACAGCAGGACATTGAGCCCGTAAAAGAGGAACTCAAGGCCATACGCCCTTACAAGGCCCTTTTCGACAAAAGCTATGCCACAAACATCGACGGCCCCAATGTAAAGAGCGGCGGCAGTCGTTGGGACCTCACAAACCAACTGCGCGAGGACATACGCAATTTCAAGGCAGAAAACAACTGCGAGCGTGTGGTGGTTATATGGATTGCAAGCACCGAGAAATATATACCCCGCGACGAGCAGGTACACGGCAGCCTTGCAGCCTTTGAGGCAGCAATGAAGGCCGACGACACAGCCCGCATAGCTCCCAGTATGTGCTACGCATACGCCGCAATGCGCGAGGGATGCCCCTATGTGATGGGAGCGCCCAATCTGTGCATAGACATTCCCGCAATGTGGGAACTTGCCCAAGAGACTAAGATGCCTATAACAGGCAAGGACTTCAAGAGCGGACAGACAATGATGAAGACCGTGCTTGCACCCGCCTTCTTCACCCGCCAGCTTGGCGTTACCGGCTGGTTCTCCACCAACATACTTGGCAACCGCGACGGTGTGGTACTGGACAACCCCGAAAACTTTGAGACAAAACGCCGCAGCAAGACATCGGCACTCGACAATATTCTCGACAGCGATGTATACCCCGACCTCTACTCCGACATATACCACAAGGTGAGAATAAACTACTACCCACCCCGTGGCGACGAAAAGGAGAGCTGGGACAACATAGACATCTTCGGTTGGATGGGCTACCCTATGACAATAAAGGTAAATTTCCTATGCCGCGACTCCATTCTGGCAGCCCCCCTTGTGCTCGACCTCATACTCTTTAGCGACGTTGCTATGCGCGCAGGCGAGTATGGCATACAGGAGTTTATGTCGTTCTACTGCAAGGCGCCTATGCACAAAGATGGTGAGAAACCGGTGCACGACCTCTTCAAGCAGTTTGCAATGCTAAAGAACAAGATTAGGGAATTTGCGGGGTACGAACCCGACCAGGAACTCGACTGACACATAAAAATATGCAGCAAATTCCGTTTGTTGCATATTTTTTACTTAAACATTTCGGTTTTTTGCAAAAAATCGGCAAATTTTTATGCATAATTGTGTAAATATACTATTTTTGCAGCTCGCAAGAATAAATATACAATTATGAAAGTAAAAAACTCACGCCTCGATGCAATTCGTCTTATACTCTCCACACAGGAGATTGGCAGCCAGGAGGAGCTGCTCAACGAACTTGCAAAAGAGGGTTTCAAACTAACACAGGCGACACTGTCGCGCGACCTGCACCAGCTGCGCGTTGTAAAAAGCGTGGGCGTGCAAGGCCGATACAGGTATGTACTGACACGCCCGCACCAATACCGCCACGAAGGCACAGAGGGAGAAATGCGCCCCGTATCACCCGTACAAGAGGCCAACGGTTTCTTGTCCATTAAGTTTTCGGGGAACATTGCAGTTATACACACAAAACCGAGCTATGCAAGCACGCTGGCCTACCACATAGACAATTACGAGTTTCCCGAAATCATCGGCACCATAGCCGGCGACGATACCGTGATGCTCATTATTGCCGAGGAGGCAAACCGTGGTGCTGTACTCAGAGCTTTGAGAACCATTATACCGAACATTTGAAAACAGGATGGAAGATACAATATACAACGATGGCATTGAGGTGCAGATAGCCAATGCATCGCACGAGAAATATGTAGATGAGATACTCGAAACCATAAGCGCGGCAGCCAAGGTGCGCGGCACCGGTATTGCCAAACGTACACACGAGTATGTTGCGCAGAAGATGAAGGAGGGAAAGGCCATAATAGCCCTCAGCGGCGAGGAGTTTGCCGGTTTCTGCTACATTGAGAGCTGGGGCAACAAGCAGTATGTTGCCAACTCGGGACTTATAGTTGTGGAGAAATTTCGCGGGCACGGCCTTGCAAAGCGCATTAAAAAGACCGCCTTCAACCTGTCGCGCAAGTTGTGGCCCAATGCAAAGCTCTTCGGCCTCACAAGCGGCGGCGCGGTAATGAAGATAAACACCGAGCTTGGATATGTGCCCGTGCCTTTCTCGGAACTCACCGACGATGAAGCCTTCTGGCGCGGTTGCCAGGGTTGCATAAACCACGATGTGCTGGAACGCACCGACCGCCGCTACTGCATATGCACGGCTATGCTTTACGACCCCGCAAAGCACAAAGAGGACAAATAGGAAAACAGTATAAACTATTCATACACTAATATACAATATGGAAAAGAAAAAAGTAGTGGTTGCATTCAGTGGCGGGCTCGACACTTCGTTCACCGTAATGTACCTTGCAAAAGAGAAGGGCTACGAGGTTTATGCCGCTTGCGCAAATACCGGAGGATTCAGCCCCGAACAACTTAAACAGAACGAAGAGAACGCCTACAAGCTGGGCGCCACCAAATATGTGACACTCGACGTGACACAGGAGTACTACGAGAAGAGCCTCAAATATATGATTTACGGCAACGTGCTGCGCAACGGCACATACCCCATCTCGGTATCATCGGAGCGTATATTTCAGGCACTTGCCATTGCACGCTATGCCAACGAGATTGGCGCCGATGCCATAGCCCACGGCTCCACCGGTGCCGGCAACGACCAGATACGTTTCGATATGACCTTCCTTGTGTGCGCCCCCGGCGTGGAGATTATCACACTCACACGTGATATGACACTCACAAGAGAGTATGAGGTTAACTATCTTAACGAGCACGGCTTCAGCGCCGACTTTACAAAGCTCAAATATTCATACAACGTAGGTATATGGGGCACAAGCATCTGCGGTGGCGAGATACTCGATTCGAAGCAGGGCCTGCCCGAGAGTGCATACCTGAAACAGGTTGAAAAGAGCGGCGAGGAGGAGCTTCACCTCACATTCGAAGAGGGGCAGCTGAAGGCTGTGAACGGCGAGCGCATAGAGGACCCCATAAAAGCCATTCAGAAGGTTGAGGAGATTGGTGCAGCATACGGCATAGGCCGCGATATGCACGTAGGTGACACCATCATAGGCATTAAAGGCCGTGTAGGCTTCGAGGCTGCCGCCCCTATGCTCATTATAGCCGCACACAAGTTCCTTGAAAAATACACATTGAGCAAATGGCAGCAGTACTGGAAAGACCAGGTAGCCAACTGGTATGGTATGTTCCTGCACGAAAGCCAATATCTTGAGCCCGTGATGCGCGACATTGAGGCTATGCTCGAAAGCTCACAGCGCAACGTCACAGGTACAGCCATTCTAAAGATTATGCCCAAGCATTTTGAAACAGTGGGCGTGGACTCTCCCAACGACCTTGTAAAGAACAAGTTGGGCGAGTATGGCGAGACACAGAAGGGCTGGACAGCCGAGGAGGCAAAGGGATTCATCAAGGTGACATCTACCCCCTTGCGCGCCTACTATGCCAACCACCCCGACGAGAAGATTTAACACACCGCATTCAGGATGTCATCCGACAACCGAAAGGAGAAAAATCTTATTTCAGATCTCTCACATACGTTCGAGATGACAACATTGCCATTGAAATAATATTTAACAGAGAATAATGATAAAAGTTGGAATAATAGGTGGCGCAGGATACACTGCCGGAGAGCTTATCCGTCTATTGCTTGGCCACCCCGAAGTTGAAATAATGTTTGTTCACAGCAGCAGCAACGCAGGCAACCGCATAACCGACGTCCACGCAGGCCTGCTTGGAGAAACCGAACTGATGTTCACCGACGAGATGCCGTTTGAGGAGATAGACCTGCTCTTCTTCTGCACCGCACACGGCGACACACGCAAGTTCCTCGAAAGCCACCAGCTGCCCGATGAGCTCAAGGTGATAGACCTGTCGATGGACTACCGCATAAAGAGCCACGAGCACGACTTCATATATGGCCTGCCCGAGCTTAACCGCCGCGCTACCTGCAAGAGCCGCTATGTGGCCAACCCCGGTTGCTTTGCCACCTGCATAGAGCTTGGCCTGCTACCCCTTGCCAAGGAACACCTGCTAAAGGGCGACGTGTCGGTAAACGCCATCACAGGCAGCACCGGTGCGGGAGTGAAACCTTCGGCTACCACACACTACAGCTGGCGCAACAACAACATAAGCATATACAAGCCCTTCACACACCAGCATCTTGCCGAGATAATGCAGAGCGTGAAGCAACTGCAGCCCGACTTTGACGGTGAGATAGACTTTATCCCCTACCGCGGCGACTTCCCTCGCGGAATATTTGCCACACTGGTTGTAAAGTGCGACTTGGACATAGAGACCATATACAAGCTGTACGAGAGCTACTACGAGCGCGACTCGTTCACACACATAGTGAACAAGCCCATCGACCTGAAACAGGTGGTAAACACCAACAAATGCCTCATACACTTGGAAAAACACGGCAACAAACTGCTCATAACATCAATCATAGACAATCTGTTGAAGGGTGCGAGCGGCCAGGCCGTGCACAATATGAACCTGCTGTTTGGCTTGGAGGAGACCGTTGGCCTCAAACTGAAGCCATCGGCATTCTAAAGAAGGAAAGAATATGAAACTATACGATGTTTATCCGCTCTTCGATGTAAATATAGTAAAGGGCGACGGGTGCCGCGTATGGGACGACAAGGGAACCGAATATCTCGACCTCTATGGCGGCCACGCGGTTATATCAATAGGCCACGCACACCCCAAATATGTCGATTACATAAGCAGGCAGGTGGGCACGCTTGGCTTCTACTCTAATTCGGTGATAAACACCCTGCAGAGCAAGGTGGCAGAAACGCTGGGCAAGATAAGCGGCTACGAGGATTACAACCTCTTTTTCATAAACTCGGGAGCCGAGGCCAACGAAAATGCGCTGAAGCTGTCGTCGTTCAAGAACGGCCACACCCGTGTCATTGCCTTCAACAAGGCATTCCACGGCCGCACATCGCTTGCTGTGGAGATAACCGACAATCCAAAGATAATAGCCCCCATAAACAACAACGGACACACAACATACCTGCCGCTCAACGACATTGAGGCGGTGCGTGCCGAACTTGCAAAAGGCGACGTAACAGCCGTCATCATCGAGGGCATACAGGGCGTGGGAGGAATAAGAATACCCGATGCCGAGTTCCTGCAAGAACTCCAAAAGGAGTGCAACGCCACAGGCACCACACTCATACTCGACGAGATACAGAGCGGTTGCGGGCGTAGCGGCAAGTTCTTTGCCCACCAGTGGGCCGGCATACGCCCCGACATTATTACACAGGCCAAGGGCATAGGTAACGGATTCCCCATTGGCTGCGTACTCATAAGCCCCAAATTCCAAGCCGTGTATGGCGAACTTGGCACCACATTCGGCGGCAATCACCTTGCCTGCGCTGCGGCACAGGCCGTGTTGGAAGTGATGGAAGAGGAGCACCTGTTGGACAATGTGAACAAAGTGGGCGACTACCTTATGGAGGAGCTAAAGAAGATACCTCAAATAAAGGAGGTACGTGGCAAGGGCCTTATGATAGGTATGGAATTTGAGGAGCCCATCAAGGAGATACGCCGCAGACTGCTTTTCGAGGAGCACGTGTTCACGGGCGTGAGCGGCACCAATGTTATACGCCTGCTGCCACCGCTCACCCTCACAATGGAACAGGCAGAGGAGTTCATTGCAAGATTCAAGCGAGTGCTTCAATAAATAGGAGTGCTATATAAAAGGATAAATAGGACATCGGCGCGCCGATGTCCTATTTATTCTTTCATCAAAGTCAATGCTTATCGGCAAAAACAGGCGGCTCGCCAAGAATAGATAGGTTTCTCAACTACACTATGCTTTACCAAAAAACACCCCAGCCATAATAGGCCGGGGTGCTATGTATATCACTGCATTTGTCTTATTTCAACTTCAACCACTGCATAGGATTGAGCTTGGTTCTTTCGTTGCGCAGCTGGAACTGCAGGCGGGTGTGCCCCGACATATGCGCTATGGTACCGATGATGTCGCCGGCCTTTATTTTATCGCCCTCCTTAACCACTATGTCGTCGAGGCGGCAATAGACCGATATATATTTGCCGTGGCGCACAAGCACAAAGGCGAAATCGCCCTGACGGATAACCGACACCACCCTGCCGTCGAAGATGCAACGTGCCTTGGCACCGCGCTCGCCTTCAAGCATTATGCCGCCGTAATCTATCTTCACGGTGCCTTTGCTTGCCACACCCTTTTGAGGGCCGAAGGTGGCAACAACGTGGTATGCGCCGGTGATGGGCACGGGCAGTTTACCCTTGTTTTGTGCAAATGTGCCCGACATCTGCTTTATCTCCTCGGCTTCGGCTGTCACGGGAGCCTGCGCCGGTTTTTTAGAGCCCTTTTTGGCGGTTTTTGCAGCGGCTGCGGCCTTTTTCCTTGCCGCCTGTTCGCGAGCCTGCTGCGCCTTTATTTCGCGCTCTATGGCACGCTCTATGTCGCTGTTCAGTTTGTTCAGTTTCTTACGCTGCGTGGCAAGCTCCCTTTCCACCTTGCGCGACTCCTTTTTGAGTTCCTTCACAAGGGTGCGCTGCTGCTCCTCGAGCAGTTGCAATGCCTTGCTCTGGTGTTCCTGCTCCTCGAGCGACACTTTTTTGGTAAGCAGGGTGCTGTCGAGCACTGCCTTTTGGGCATTAAGGGCGGCTATAGCCTCCTTGAGTTCCTCACCCTTGAGTTTATAGGCCTGCATATATTCGCGTGCATAGCGGTAGCGACGCAGCATTGAATTGAAGTTGTCGGCCGAAATGACAAAGAGCAGCTTATCCTGAAACGTGCCATAGCGACGCGAACGGTTGAGCGCCGATGCATACTCCTTTTTGGAAACTGCCACCAACTCCTCTTTGTCGGCCACCTCGGTATTTAAGCTCTTTATCTCCTTGTTAAGCACTGCCACCTCTGTCGTGAGAAGGGCGATGAGCTCTTTGCGCTCATCTATCTTGGCTGTAAGAAGGTTAAGGTTACTCAGTTTGCTTTCGATATCCTTTTTGGATGATAACAGGATGTTCTCTTTTTTCGTTATCTGCTGCTGCAGGGTGCTTACCTGCTGCCGCATCTTCTTTATTTCGGCTGTTTGCGAGAGGGCTGCAAGGGGGAGCAACAACAGCAACAATAGTATATGTGTGGTTCTTTGCATAGTTCTCTTTGTTTTGTTTCTATTTGCCACCTAATAACTTAAGCAGACTTTCGGGCGACACCTTTTTATACGATGCCGATGGCAATGTGGGTGCAAATTCATTGTTCTCTTTTATTCTGCTCAAAGAAAACGAGAGGGTTGCCCCCAAACCTGCACCACCAAGGGTGAGTTCCATTGCTGCCGGGAACTGCGCATCGCCCACCTGCTGGAATTTACCATAGGCACAAGTGACCGATGTTCCGTTTTTGTATGTGCCCACGCTCTTTGCAAGAAGCCCCGTGGCTTTGTTTATATGGTATTCATAGGTGATGTCGGCGGCCTTGTAGGTGACAACCATATTTTCACCGGCATCGACAATTGTGGCAGCGGCAAGAAAACTATCCATCGAGAGCCCCGCAGGAACATCTATGCAGTTGAGAAAGAGCGATTCCAGCAGTGCAAAACCTATGCCGTGCTGCTTGAGCAGAGCAATGCTCGAGTAGTCAACCCTTGCATACTCGGCCTCTATCTTGTTTATGTACTGCACATAGAGGGGAAGAAACTCCACACGGGCAGCTTCGAATATTCCAAGCGGGGTAATGGCCAACTGCACCCCACCGCCTTTCAATGCTTTAAGGTTGCCCGACGAAGAGAGTTGCTTGCCGTTGATATTGGCCGACAATCTCATTTTGGCAGAAACACCACTGAGAGCGCCACTCACGGCTGTTGTTTTCTTTATCTGTTCTATGTGAACCTTGGCACTTTGTGTTGCCGTCTCTTTTGACGATTTGCAGCCTGCGAGCAACATCACCGCCATAAGAAGGCATAGTAATAGAGCATTATTTTTTCTTACCATCGGGAATATATTTTCTTTTCTTTATCTTACGTTTCAGCACTTTGGAGTCGTCGCCGTTGTCGCGCGCCTGCACCCAACACTGCACGGCACGCTCCATATCGCCGCACTTGGCATATATGTCGCCGCAATGGTGGTACTCCACGGCGCTTTTGGCGCTATCGCCCGCCATAAGTTTGTCGGCATAGAGTTTGGCTTCGTCATACCTTTCGAGCAAGAAGAGAATCCACGCATAGGTATCGACATATATGAGTTCGTCCGGTTCGTCGCGCAATGTGCGGGCGCTCATCTCCAACGCCTTTTCAAGCTCCATATTTTCAAGAGCAAGGTAATAGGCATAGTTGTTGAGCACTAAAAGGTTGTTGCCATCATAGGCCAATGCCGACTCGTATGCTTCCACGGCTTTGGGCATTTTACCCTGTTCGTGATAGGCATCGCCAATGAGGCCGTACATATCGGATAGTTCCTCGGTCTTTGCCGTGTCGCGGCAGCGCTCCACACCTTGAGTGTATGCCTCAACGGCCTCCTCTTTGCGTCCGAGATGATAGAGCGAGATACCGAGATAGCGGTAGAGGTCTATGACATCGGGGAAATACATTATGGCCGTTCTGCTGCGCGTAACCACCTCGTCGTATGCCTGGCGGTCGATGGAGAAGAAGAGCATTGTCATATGGGCCATTTTATTGTCGGGCTCCTTGGCCAATATCTTTTCCAGAACAGGCAGCATCTCATCCTCGCTGTAACTGCGATAGGCGTGGTAGGCAATGAACAGATCGACCGTTTCGCTATAGGCATATGGCAGTTCTATGAGAGAATCGACAAAGGACAATATGTCACCCGGCTTGTTTTGGGCATCCTTGTACAGGATATATTCGCGCAGAAAGCCGGCACGCTCCTCGCTTTCAAGTTTTTCGCTGCGTATGGCACGCTCTATGTAGTGGCAATAGAGGCTGTCGTTATTTTCGGCCTTATAGTAGCCTGCCAGGCATTTGAGCGAATAGATATTGTCGGGGTCTTTTTCAAGCACCTCGTTATGTATCAATAGCGCCTTCTCCTTGTCGCCCATCTGGTAATAGGTTTCGCCAAGCAACGGTACATAGGCCGCATCGTCGGGGAATTCCCTTATGAGGGCCACCACCTCGTCTATTGCCGATGTATAATCTTTCGTGAGGCTATATATACGATAGCGCTGCAACGATGCTATATCGGAAGGGCCTTCTATTCTCTCGTAATGGTTGAGCGCTTGAAGAGCCTTTGCAAAATCACCCCTTTCGGAGTATTGCATAGCAAGTGTAAAAAAGAGTTCGCTCTTGTCGGGGAATTGATGCGACATCTCCTCATATATCTGCAAAAGTGCTTCGGCATCGCCCTCGTCCTCGAAAAAGCGCAACAGCGACTCCCAAAAGAGTTGGTTGTGGGGGTTATCGCGCACGATGCCTCGCAAAATGGATAGCGCCTCGTCGCGCTGCCCTATGTACTGATATATGTTGGCAAGCTCAAAGAGCACTGCCGATGAGGAGGGGGAGAGAGCACGACAATGCTCGAACATTTCGTATGCCGCATCGTATTTTTCCTGCTCCATCAACGAGATGGCCTGCAGGTAGAAATAATCGGAGCCACGCTCGTGCGCCACGCTGTCGGGGCCACACAAGGCAACTGCCGATGCCGCACAGGGCAGCATCAGCAGCAGAAGGATGGCTATTTTCTGCAGTGCGGCATTCATAATATTATACACCGGTATGGCCGAAACCGCCTGCACCGCGCTCTGTCTCGTCGAGCACGCTCACCTCGCTCCACTCCACCTGTTCGTGATGGGCTATCACCATTTGGGCTATGCGCTCACCATCTGTTATGAGAAACGGCTCGTTTGAGAGGTTTACAAGAATAACGCACACCTCGCCGCGATAGTCGGCATCTATGGTACCAGGGGAGTTGAGCACGGTAATGCCCTTTTTTATAGCCAGGCCGCTGCGGGGGCGCACCTGCGCTTCGTAGCCTGCGGGCAGTGCCATAAAAAGGCCTGTGGGAACCAATGCACGCTGCAGTGGCTGCAGCTCAATGGGCTCGCTGATATTTGCTCTCAAATCCATACCTGCCGACAAATCGGTGGCATAGGCCGGCAGTTGGTGCTTTGAACGGTTTATTATCTGTACTTTCATCTATTGTATTACTGTTTTTAATGAAAAACTCCGAGTAAACAATTTTGTTCTCGGAGCCTTTCGCTTATGTTTTCAGTTCTTGTTGTTTGTGGGGTAGAACACCTTGTTTGCTCCGGAGGTCAGCTTTATGGCATCGGGGTTCTCCTTGGCAAACGACTCAATGTAGCGCATTCTCTTGTCGTCCTGCAATTCGGCCACGGCTATGAGCAGACCGGTCTCCTCCACATTACCAAAACCTTTGTTCACGGCTGTGCCAAAGATTTTCATTGTGGGCGACAGGCCCATATATGCATTTACCATTGGCGGTATTGCAAGGCCGAATTTGTGCACCTCCTGCTTGAGGGTGCGGTAATCCTCCTTGAAATTATCCTTGCAGAATATTGCCTGCAACTCCTCCTCGGGTGTCTCTATGAGCAATGGGGTTACGGGCTGCACAAGGTTGTCGGGGTCGGGGAAATGTTTCTTGAGGAAATAGAGTATCATATCGCGCGCCTTTGTGAGGTACGAGGGATACATCGTAACCTTACCAAACAGGTACTTGACACCGGGCAGAACAACGGTGAGGGCGCCAAGGCCATCCCACAGGTTATCGAGGGCAAAGATGCTCTTGCTGCCCATCTTTGAACTCTGGTACTCCAATGCAACGAAGGCGCGGCCCAACTCAACGGTATAGGGGAGCACCTCGTTCATAAACTTTTCGGAGAACTTGAACATTCCGTGGGCGGTTGCAATCATAGGCTCGCCGTGTTCGTCGATGCGCACATCGCCGCCATAGATATAGCGGTAGCCTCCTATAATATCGTCGCACTCGGGATTCCACACAATAAGCTGTTTGTATGGGTTCTCCATTGTGTCGAACTCGTCAATGTCTATCGACTTGCCTGTGCCGCCGCCTGCCGCACGAAAGGCTATCTCGCGCAGACGACCTATCTCACGCATCACATTTGGTGAGTCCTGTGCCGTAACAATATAAATTTCATTATTACTGCGGTGTGTGAAGCGCAAGCGCTTCTCTTCGGTCAGTTCGGCCTTTAACAGTTCCTTTGGAACCGGAGCAATTATCTCTTCCATATCTTATGTCGCAAGTAACTACAAAGTATAAACCAACTCCTTTACATATTGTGCCCACTCGGCAGGCTTTTTGGAATTGTCGAATGTTTGCCAGGGTATGGGTTTACCTATCGTTACCTTAAATGTTTTATTTCTGTTTTTGAACATCTCGTCGCTCAAATAGAGCATTGCGATATTGAACTTGAGGCCCAGCATCTTGTTTATGTTTGCCAGACGGTAGAAAAACTCGGAGTTCTGCCCCTCGAAATGTATGGGGATAATATCGCGGTGTGTCTGTATGCTTTTTGTTATAAAGGTTTTCTTCCACTCCAGGTCGCGTATGACACCGCCACGCTTGCGAGAACATATTCCGGCGGGGAACATTACGATGTTGTTGTCGCTTTCGAATGCGGCATTAACCTGCTGGGGGAAGTTACGCGCTTGCTTGCCTGTTTTGTTTATGGGCACCCAAAATGAGGATATGTGGGGGATGTTCATAAGCAGGTCGTTCACAAGCAGCTTTATGCGGCCCTCGTACTTGCGCCCCAATATATAGGCAAGGCCCAGGCCATCCTGCGCACCCAACGGGTGGTTGCTGACGAATGTGAAACGGCCGTCGTCGGGGAGATTCTCGAGGCCTTTGATATCGAATGAGTTATTGAAATATTTCATAAACTCATCGATAAATGCGAGGTCGCGCTTGTCGTGATTTATGCGCAGGAATTCATTCACCTCATCCTGGTGAACGATTTTCTTTAGATAGGATACAAGGAAACGAGGTACGAAACGTGCCTTTTTACCCGCCTTGGCAGCCAGAATTGCATCTATATCTATCTGTATTATATCGCTCATACCTTAATACCCTAATTTATTGCAAAATTAGAAGATATTTTTTATAAATCAAAATATTTATAATAGGTATTAAAAAAAGAGAAACAGCGATTAATCGCTGTTTCTCTTCGTTGGATTTATACGGTTTATTATTCGTCATCACGGTCGGAGAAATCGAGCAGTGCTTTCTTGTTGGCCTGCAAACGCTCGTAGTCCTCTTTCGAGCCTACAATTATGCGGCTGAATTCGCGCTGTCCTGTACCTGCG
Source organism: Bacteroidaceae bacterium (assembly GCA_017503645.1). Taxonomy (GTDB): domain Bacteria; phylum Bacteroidota; class Bacteroidia; order Bacteroidales; family Bacteroidaceae; genus HGM04593. Next base: position 19,722 of record JAFVSR010000027.1, read on the forward strand.
GGGATGAGGTTACCGCAGATAACGTTCTCCTTCATACCCAAGAGGTAGTCGCTCTTCATATTGATGGCAGCCTCGTTGAGCACCTTGGTTGTCTCCTGGAACGATGCAGCCGACATAAAGCTCTGTGTCTGCAATGCGGCTCGTGTGATACCCTGCAGAATCTGTGTAGATGTAGCGGGCTGTGCATCGCGTGAAACAATGGGCTTGAGGTCGCGACGTTTGAGCATACTGTTCTCGTCGCGCAACTTGCGGGCGGTAATAATCTGACCGGGCTTCAGGTTCTCTGAATCACCTGCATCAACTACCACCTTCTTGCCCCAGATGCGGTCGTTCTCCTCCTGGAACTGGAGTTTGTCAACAATCTGCTGCTCCAGGAAGCGGGTATCGCCGGGCTCGTTGATCTGCACCTTGCGCATCATCTGACGAACGATAATCTCGAAGTGCTTGTCGTTGATCTTCACACCCTGTGAACGGTAAACGTCCTGTGCCTCGTTAACGATATACTCCTGAACTGCGGTAGGTCCCTTTATGGCAAGGATATCCGATGGAGTAACGGCACCGTCAGAAAGCGGAGTACCGGCACGTACATAGTCACCGTCCTGAACAAGAATCTGCTTTGAAAGGGCAACAAGGTACTTCTTCACGTCACCCACCTTAGAGGTGACAACGATCTCGCGGTTACCGCGCTTCACCTTACCCATAGTAACCTCACCGTCGATTTCAGAAACGACTGCAGGGTTAGATGGATTACGTGCCTCGAAGAGCTCTGTTACACGTGGCAGACCACCGGTAATATCACCGGCATTACCGAACACGCGAGGAATCTTCACGAGTACATCACCGGCCTTGAGAACATCGCCATCCTCTACCACCACGTGACCACCCACCGGGAGGTTGTAGTTGTGGAGTGAATTACCGTTCTCGTCATTGATATGCACTGTAGGTATCTTGTTCTTGTCCTTAGACTCGATAATCACAATCTCATGCAGACCAGTACTCTCGTCGGTCTCAACCTTATATGTAATGTTCTCTATAACAGACTCGAATTCCACCTTACCGGCAACCTCAGTCACGATAACAGCGTTGAATGGGTCCCAAGCAGCAACTACCTTGCCCTTCTCAACGAGTTCATCCTCGCTTGCATAGAGCTTAGAGCCATAAGGGATATTGTGTGAAGAGAGAACGATTCCTGTGTTCACGTCAACGAAACGCACCTCGCTCAAACGGCTTACTACAATCTTTACAGGAGTACCGTCGGGCTCTATTGTGTCAACAGTACGCAACTCCTCGAATTTGAGGCGTGAAGCATGCTTTGCACGGATGGTAGCATCTGCTGCGATGTTGGCAGCGGTACCACCGGCGTGGAAGGTACGGAGAGTAAGCTGTGTACCAGGCTCACCGATAGACTGTGCTGCGATGACACCTACAGCCTCACCCTTCTCAACCATGCGGCTTGTAGCAAGGTTGCGGCCGTAACACTTGGCGCAGACACCATGCTTTGACTCACAGGTAAGTACCGAACGTATCTCGACACTCTCGATTGGTGATTTCTCAATTTCGTCTGCGATAGCCTCAGTGATGAGCTCACCCGATGCAACGAGAATCTTTCCTGTTGTGGGATGAACCACATCGTGTACCGATACACGCCCCATGATGCGCTCGCCCAATGTTGCGATTACCTCGTCACCGTTCTTGAGTGCTGTACATACAAGACCACGCAATGTGCCGCAATCCTCCTCATTGATGATGACATCGTGAGATACATCGACAAGACGACGTGTCAGGTAACCGGCATCGGCTGTCTTCAACGCGGTATCGGCAAGACCCTTACGCGCACCGTGAGAAGAGATAAAGTACTCAAGTACCGAAAGACCCTCCTTAAAGTTAGAAAGAATCGGGTTCTCGATAATCTGCGCACCCTCTGAACCAGCCTTCTGAGGCTTTGCCATAAGACCACGCATACCTGAGAGCTGACGGATCTGGTCCTTAGAACCACGGGCACCCGAGTCAAGCATCATGAAGACAGAGTTGAAGCCCTGATCATCGGCCGAAATAGTCTTCATCAGCACGTTTGCGAGGTCGGCATTTACGTGTGTCCACTCATCGACAACCTTGTTGTAACGCTCCTTGTCTGTGATAAGACCGAGGTTATACTCTGCAAGAATCTCCTCAACCTTCTCGTTACCCTTGCGTACAAGTTCCTCCTTCTCCTTTGGAATGATCACATCATCGAGGTTGAACGAAAGACCGCCCTTGAACGCCATGTAGTAACCGAGGTTCTTGATTCCGTCAAGGAACTCTGCAGAACGTGCTACACCTACGCGCTTGATAACCTCTGTAATGATATCACGGAGTGATTTCTTTGAGATAATGGTGTTGATATAACCCATCTCGCGTGGAACAATCTGGTTGACGATGATACGTCCCACAGATGTCTCGCGGAGTACCTGTACATAATCACCGTTTTCGTCGAGGTCCTCTACCATAACCTTGACAGGAGCATGAATCTCTACGCGGCCAAGGTTGTAGGCGATAAGCGCCTCCTCCGGACCGTAGAATGTCATGCCTGAACCCAAAGCACCCTCACGCAGTTTGGTGATGTAGTAGAGACCGAGTACCATATCCTGTGAAGGAACGGTAATAGGAGCACCGTTTGAAGGGTTCAGAATATTGTGTGACTGGAGCATCAGCATCTGTGCCTCCAGAATAGCTTCGTTGCTCAGTGGCAAGTGTACCGCCATCTGGTCACCGTCGAAGTCGGCGTTGAACGCAGTACATGCAAGCGGATGGAGCTGGATTGCCTTACCCTCGATCATCTTCGGCTGGAATGCCTGGATACCAAGACGGTGAAGTGTCGGCGCACGGTTCAGGAGAACCGGGTGACCCTTCATTACATGCTCGAGGATATCCCAGATGATAGGCTCGCGACGGTCAACGATCTTCTTTGCAGACTTCACAGTCTTCACGATACCGCGCTCAATGAGCTTGCGGATAACGAATGGCTTGTAAAGCTCTGCAGCCATGAGTTTAGGCAGACCGCACTCACCCATCTTGAGCTCAGGACCTACAACGATAACCGAACGAGCAGAATAGTCGACACGCTTACCGAGGAGGTTCTGACGGAAACGTCCCTGCTTACCCTTGAGGCTGTCCGAGAGAGACTTGAGAGGACGGTTTGCGTCTGACTTGAGCGCACTTGCTTTGCGTGAGTTGTCGAATAGTGAATCGACAGCCTCCTGCAGCATACGCTTCTCGTTACGCAGAATCACCTCAGGAGCCTTGATCTCGATTAGCTTCTTCAAGCGGTTGTTACGGATAATCACACGACGATAGAGGTCGTTGAGGTCCGAAGTAGCGAAGCGTCCGCCATCCAGCGGAACCAAAGGACGCAACTCAGGAGGTGTTACAGGAATCACATTCATGATCATCCACTCAGGGCGGTTATTGCCGTTTGAGGCAGCCATTGAAGAGCGGAATGACTCGACAACCTGAAGACGCTTGAGAGCCTCATTCTTGCGCTGCTGAGACATGTCTGTATCGGCACGGTTACGCAACTCATATGACAATGCATCGAGGTCTATGCGTGCAAGCAGATCCTGGATAGCCTCGGCACCCATCTTTGCAATGAACTTGCTAGGATCATTGTCATCGAGGTACTCGTTGCCCTGAGGCAGGTTATCCATGATTGTGATATACTCATCCTCTGTGAGAAGCTGCATCTTCTCTACACCGTCAAGAACGTTCTCCTTGCCGGGAACATCCTGACACTCGCCCTCCTTGCGGGCCATTACACCCGGCTGGATGACGATATATTTCTCGTAATAGATTATCGCGTCGAGCATCTTTGTGGGGAGACCCAACAGATAACCGATCTTGTTCGGGAGTGAACGGAAATACCAGATGTGTGCAACAGGCACTACAAGCTGGATATGTCCCATACGCTCACGGCGTACCTTCTTCTCTGTAACCATTACACCGCAACGGTCGCAGACAATGCCTTTATAGCGTATGCGCTTGTACTTACCGCAATGGCACTCGTAATCCTTTACAGGACCAAAGATGCGCTCGCAGAACAATCCGTCACGCTCGGGCTTATATGTACGGTAGTTGATTGTTTCCGGTTTCAACACCTCTCCGCATGAATTACCCAGAATCTCCTGCGGTGAAGCAAGACCGATGGTAATCTTCGAGAAACTATTTTTTGTCTTATTTTCTTTTCTAAAAGCCATAGTTGTATATTGACAAACGTGATGGATTAATTATTCAAATGAGATGCTCAAACCAAGACCGCGCAACTCATGCAACAACACATTGAGAGACTCCGGTATACCCGGTGTTGGCATTGGATCGCCCTTTACGATAGCCTCGTATGCCTTTGAACGGCCTACAACATCGTCCGACTTGATTGTCAGAATCTCCTGCAGGATGTGTGCAGCACCGAATGCCTCGAGGGCCCAAACCTCCATCTCTCCGAAACGCTGGCCACCGAACTGAGCTTTACCGCCAAGTGGCTGCTGTGTAATCAATGAGTAAGGACCGATTGAACGTGCGTGCATCTTGTCCTCAACCATGTGACCGAGCTTAAGCATGTAGCTCACACCCACTGTCGCAGGTTGGTCGAAGCGCTCACCTGTACCACCGTCGTAGAGATATGTCTTACCGAAACGTGGGATGCCGGCCTTGTCGGTCCACTCGCAAAGGTCATCGAGCTTTGCACCGTCGAAGATAGGAGTAGCGAACTTCACGCCGAGCTCCTTACCTGCGCGACCGAGTACAGTCTCGAAAATCTGGCCGATGTTCATACGTGAAGGCACACCCAGCGGGTTAAGGATAATATCTACTGGAGTACCGTCCTCAAGGAATGGCATATCCTCCTGACGAACGACACGTGATACGATACCCTTGTTACCGTGACGACCCGCCATCTTGTCACCGACACCGATCTTACGCTTCTTGGCAATATATACCTTAGCCATCTTCATTGTACCTGAAGGAAGCTCATCACCGATGGTAAGGGCGAACTTCTCGCGCTTGACCTCAGCATCAAGTTCCTTGTACTTGTGGATGAAGTTGATGATGAGAGTACGGATAAGGTCATTGGTGTGTGCATCTGCAGTCCACTTGCTCAGCTGTACGGCTGTGTAGTCGAGAGCATCAAGCTCCTGACGGGTGAACTTGGCACCCTTGGCAATAACCTCTGTACCCATGAAATCCTTGACACCCTGTGAAACGCGACCGTCCACAAGCTTAAGGATCTTGTCAATAAGGATAGCCTTGAGGTCGTCAACCTTCTTCTGGAACTCATCGTCAATCTTTGGCAACTTAGCCTTGTCGGCCAACTTTGCCGAACGTGTCTTCTCGGCACGCTGGAAGAGACGACGGTCTATAACAACACCCTGGAGCGATGGAGAAGCCTTCAAAGAAGCATCCTTCACGTCACCAGCCTTGTCACCGAAGATTGCACGCAGCAACTTCTCCTCCGGTGTCGGGTCAGACTCGCCCTTAGGAGTGATCTTACCAATAATTATGTCACCGGGCTTCACATAAGCACCTACACGGATGATACCGTTCTTGTCAAGGTCCTTGGTCGCATCCTCGCTGACATTAGGAATGTCGTATGTGAACTCCTCCATACCGCGCTTTGTCTCACGAACCTCGAGAGAGAGCTCGTCAACGTGCACCGATGTAAGGACATCCTCACGTACAACCTTCTCGTTCAGCACGATAGCATCCTCATAGTTGTAACCCTTCCAAGGCATGTAAGCAACCAACAGGTTCTTACCCAGAGCAAGCTCTCCTGCCTGTGTAGAGTAACCCTCAGTGAGGATATCTCCTGCCTTAACCTTCTGACCCTTGTCGCAGATAGGACGGAGGTCAATGGTCATATTCTGGTTAGTACGACGGAACTTAGGAATGATATACTCCTTTGAAGCAGGCTCGAAGCTTACGAACTCCTCCTCCTCCGTGCGGTCGTACTTGATTACTATTCTTGAAGCATCGACGAACTCAACGACACCGTCACCCTCTGCAACAATCTGTGTACGTGAATCCTCTACAAGCTGCTTCTCGAAGCCGGTACCCACGATAGGAGCCTCGGTTGTGAGCAACGGAACTGCCTGGCGCATCATGTTAGATCCCATCAACGCACGGTTGGCGTCATCGTGCTCAAGGAACGGAATGAGCGATGCAGCGATAGATGCAATCTGCTGTGGAGAAACGTCCATCAGCTCTACTCTACCCGGCTCAACAACAGGATAATCGGCATCCTGACGTGTCTTTACCTTCTTGAGAATGAAGTTACCCTCTGCATCAAGCGGAGCATTACCCTGGGCAATGATTCTGCCCTCTTCCTCCTCTGCAGTGTAGTAAACCACATTATCATTATTTATATCAACCTTACTGTTAGCAACCGAACGGTACGGTGTAACGATAAAGCCGAGTTCATTTATCTTAGCATAGATACACAATGATGAAATCAGACCGATGTTCGGACCCTCAGGAGTCTCGATAGGACAAAGGCGACCATAGTGTGTATAGTGAACGTCACGAACCTCGAAGCCGGCACGCTCGCGTGAAAGACCGCCGGGGCCGAGAGCCGAGAGACGACGCTTGTGTGTAATCTCCGCCAACGGGTTTGTCTGGTCCATGAACTGTGACAAAGCATTGGTACCGAAGAATGTATTGATGACAGCCGATACTGTCTTCGCGTTGATGAGGTCAGTAGGAGTGAACACCTCGTTGTCGCGCACGTTCATTCTCTCGCGTATAGTGCGGGCCATACGTGCAAGACCGATAGCGAACTGGTTGCTGAGCTGCTCGCCCACAGTGCGCACACGGCGGTTGCTGAGGTGGTCGATATCATCGACAGTAGCCATAGAGTTAACAAGGCCGATGAGATACTTGATAATCTCGATGATATCTTCCTTTGTCAGAACTCTGACATCCATATCTGTAGAGAGGCCCAACTTGCGGTTGATGCGGTAACGGCCCACATCACCCAAATCATAGCGCTTCTCCGAGAAGAAAAGGTTATTGATAACCTCACGGGCACTTGCGTCATCGGCAGGCTCCGCATTACGCAACAGGCGGAAGATGCAGTTCACTGCCTCCTTCTCCGAGTTGCTTGTATCCTTGTCAAGAGTGTTGAAGATGAGTGAGTAGTCCGCTGCGTTAGGAGCATCGTTCTCCTTGTGCAGAAGGATTGTATCCACACCGCTGTCAAGAATGCGGTCCACGAGATCCTGATCAAGGATAGACTCGCGCTCAACTACAACCTCGCTGCGCTCTATTGATACCACCTCACCGGTATCGGCATCAACATAGTCCTCCTGGCGTTTTTTCACAACGTGACCCGCCATCTTGCGACCAAGCGCCTTCTTCATGCTTGCCTTTGTAACCTTGTACTCCTCGGCAAGGTCAAAGATATCAAGGATATCCTTGTCACTGTCAAATCCGATAGCACGGAGCAAAGTTGTTACGGGCAACTTCTTCTTACGGTCGATGTATGCATACATGACATTATTGATGTCAGTAGCGAACTCGATCCATGATCCCTTGAACGGGATGATACGTGCCGAATACAGCGGTGTACCGTTCGCGTGAACGCTCTGTCCGAAGAACACGCCTGGAGAACGGTGAAGCTGTGATACCACAACGCGCTCAGCACCATTGATAATGAATGTACCCTGCTTTGTCATGTAAGGGATGGGTCCCAAGAACACATCCTGGATTACTGTATCAAAATCCTCGTGGTCGGGGTCGGTACAATAAAGTTTCAACTTTGCCTTTAAGGGAACACTATAGGTCAAACCGCGCTCAAGACACTCAGTGATAGAGTAACGTGGCGGATCTATATAATAGTCAAGAAACTCCAGCACGAAGTTGTTTCTCGTGTCTGTGATAGGGAAGTTCTCGGCGAATACCTTGTACAGGCCATCATTGACCCTCTTTTCGGGTGGAGTATCCAACTGCAGGAAGTCCTCGAACGACTTCAATTGTACTTCCAAAAAGTCCGGACATGGCATCGGATCTTTAATAGAAGCAAAGTTAATTCTTTGATTATCAGTTTTTAACGACATTGTGGCAAAATGTTTTAGAACTTACTTTTGTCTTTACGCACAAAAGGTTAAGAACCCACTTTGGGGGTTCTTAACCATTATACCCTTGTGCAGGGCGCGGGCAAGATTACTTAATCTCAACCTCAGCACCTGACTCCTCGATAGTCTTCTTGAGAGACTCAGCCTCTGCCTTAGGAAGACCCTCCTTGAGTACGCTAGGAGCAGCATCTACGAGGTCCTTAGCCTCCTTCAAACCGAGACCGCAAGCCTCCTTGACAGCCTTAACGACTGCGAGCTTCTGAGCACCAGCGCTCTTCAAAACTACGTCGAACTCAGTCTTCTCCTCAGCACCACCAGCAGCACCACCGGCAGCAGGAGCAGCAACAGCAACAGCTGCAGCAGCGGGTTCGATACCATATTCTTCTTTAAGGATAGTTGCAAGTTCGTTAACGTCTTTTACTGTCAAGTTAACCAATTCTTCTGCAAGAGCTTTCAAATCTGCCATTTTCGTATAAATTTAAATTGTTTTTACTAATTGAATTTTGAATATTATCTTTCACCGAGTGTCTTAAGAACTCCGTGGATGGTGTTACCACCAGACTGTAGAGCCGAAACAACGTTCTTGATCGGAGACTGCAGCAATGCAACAACCTCGGCGATAAGCTCGCTCTTGCTCTTGATGTTGATAAGAGTCTCGAGCTGGTCGGCACCAACGTAGAAGCTCTCCTCAGCGTATGCACCTTTGAGCGCAGGTATTTCACCCTTGCCGGCAACATCCTTGATGAGCTTTGCGGGTACGTTTGCAGTATTGCAAAGCAAAAGAGCTGTTGTTCCCTTCAAGCAAGGATAGAGAGGAGAGAAATCGATCTCTGAAGCCTCGAATGCCTTCTTGAGAAGAGTATTCTTCACAACAAGCATCTTAACCTCCTGCTTGAAACATTTAGCACGCATAGCATTTGTAGCAGCAGAATTCATAGCTGTTACATCTAC
>JAFVSR010000028.1 GCA_017503645.1 Bacteroidaceae bacterium
ACTTTGGGTAACTATTATTTGATGAATTCTTCAGGCGGAAAAAAGCTTAAAAAGATAAAAGATGATGCTTTTGTAACAAAAAAGGAGATTTTTAAAAAATATAGTCTGGCTAATGAGAATGAGCATAGTGACTCTAACGAGATAAGATGTAACCAAATTCTTAATAACACATATTCATGGAAAAAAGATGACATAAATTCTCGTAATTTAGGATTAACATCAGTATTCTGCAATATATTTAAAATTGAGTAAGAGAACTTGGTCGTGAGGATGCATCCTCACGACCAATAAAAACTTTGGTAATTATGAACATTTGGGAAGCATTTTGCAATTCGTCATATTATAATATCTATTTTGACTTACTTGTTGCAAAAGGAGTGAAACGCAAAAATGCAATTAATCTTAAAGAGTTTTATTGCGGTTGCTTGCAACGAATTAAAGAAACTAGATTTTCACTAGACCTAAAAGCCATTAATAAAAAAGAAGTTTTTGCTGATAAACTTCGTGAAATATTCGAGGTTAAATGGAAAGACCATTTTAAACACGATGAACTTGTCCCTCATTTTTATGAATATTTAAAGTTTCTGGACAGCATACAATGTTTATACAATGATTTTATTTGCGAAGAAGAGAAAAGTAGGTTAACCAACATTGAGATTACTGATTCTTTAACTGAATACGAGTTGGAATATATGGTTGATGGCAAATTGGTTGCCATAATGAATCCAACTTTAATATATATGCTACGCGAATGTATTGTTGAAAGGAAAATCACTCCTAAAAAAGTAACTATTATTTGCAAGAACTTTTATGGAGATTTGATTAATATGTCAACTTCAGAGTACAAAAGTTTGATAAATAAATTATGGAATCCATCCCGTAAAGTCAAAAAGGGTAAACATTCAACTAATATAAGAATTGTGTTTCCAGATGGTAGCTATGAGCAATCTTCAACATTGGACGCCCTAAAAAAGATTGTATTGTTCTATGGCTTCGACAACGTGCTTAACAAGCATCTGCCAATGAGAAAAGAACAACTTATCACTAAATATGCCGGAATAGGTAAAGAGAAAATATATGAGAAAATAGAAGATGGTAAGTACATACTCAACATTGGCAATGCTATAGATAGATTAAAAATGGCGAATACAATAAACGCGATGTTTGGAAAGAAATTAAATATTGAAATAGTATAAATAATGAGGCAATAATATAGCAGCAGACTCACATTTGTGAAGTGAACCCCAAAAGTTTTTTGTCTAACTTTTGGGGTTCATTTCATATTGCATACTGTTTTTTGTTTCCCTTGCCCGTTTCTCGCCAACGCACTTTAACATATTGTAGATCAAAGCATGATGTCAATCCACAGAACTGCCGTGAATGAGATGAATGGCACACCTCGTAAAGTTGGCTTATCTTTACGACAGAAAAAGAAAAATCATCGATATCTATGCAGAACATGAAATTAGAATTTATCAAGAACCAGCTAGCCAACGAGCAGCTAAAGTGTGAATTACAGAAGGTTGTTTCTTCAGTTGAGGCTCTCATTCCCGAGAGCGAAGAGGATTTCAAGCAGCTTCAGAAGTTCGGGCTCTACCCTGCCGAGGAGTGCGTTCCTTTCATCACCAAGCAGGGAACTCCTTTTTATTCTTTGGACAACATGTCGGTTCTTCCTCTCAAAGAGCAGGAAAAGTGGATGCACTACGGTGACTTCCGTTTCCGTCAGATTGAGATTCTCTACAATATGGCCCGCATGGATAGTGCTGAGGCTCATAACTGGCTAAAAGACAACTTGTTCCAGCAGAGAGTCGATGCCCGCAAGAAGCAGGAGTACAAGGCTAAGTTCAGGGGGCAGGAACGTGCCGACTGGAAGGAAATCCAGACCGAGTGGATGAAATATTGCCTCAACCTCAAGTACCGCGACAACCGTGATTTCCGCATCGATCTTCACTCTACCCCACTGCTCCCGGTGGAGGATGCAACAGCCACCAACTACGCTTCTAACCTCTTCTGGGGAGCCAAGTTAATAGAACTTGAAGGCAAAAAGTACTACTTTGGCTGCAACGTTCTTGGCAAGATGCTCGCCGAACTCCGCACATCAAAAGGCAGATTGGAGTACACCCTTCCCGAGGATTTCCACATGTTCGGTAAACCCGTTCTCGATATTTGACATAATACATAGTTTTCATAATTAAGGTTATATTTTTGTTTGTTTGATTTCAACCAGTCTATGCGGATGCATAGATTGGTTTTTTATATGTCATTGTGAAGAAGATAGCCTATGAATGAAATGAATGGCTCACCTCACGTATTTGCACTATTTTTACGACAGAAAAAGAAAGTAAACCATATTAAACTTAAATCTTATGAAACAGACAGTAACAGCAGAAATTGTAGCACGTATCGATGAAATTAATGGTATAATCAACACAAAGCAGCCTGGGATGACACTCGAAGAGTTGGATGCTCTTTATGCCGAACTTGATGGCATTAAAGAAGAGTATGATCTCTTTGATTTTCCTTTTGAGGAGAATGGGAAAATTGGTTTGAAGGACATTACAGGCAAGGTGCGCGTTCCGGCATTGTATAAGGAGTTTCCTGTTTTATACCCCTACCACATATTCCGTAACTTACCTGTTTTGGCAAGAGGTTTCAACGACAAGCTTGCCATTGTTGCTGCCGATGGTACGGGAAAGGCATTGTGCGACTTTGAGTATGACTCTATTTACATTGAGTTTGCTTCCGATGGGTTCTTTGTGTGTGCAAAGGAGGAGGGAGATGATTATCTTGAAGGTGTAATCAACAGCAAGGGCGAGCTTTTGGTTCCTTGTGAAATGGATTCGGTCTACGAAATGATATACGACTGCATGCTTGTTGAAAAGGGTGACAAAGTGGGATTCTTGATGAGTAATGGTGCATTTGCCGCTCCTGTGTATGATGAATATGATGATTCCGGGAACTTTTTGCAAGTTCGCAAGGGTGCCGTGTGGGGGTATCTGAGTGTCGAAGGTGAGTTTATTCCCGAGGGTGATGATGAACTTATAGAAAAATCGGTATTAATCGCTTTGGACTGCTTGTAATTTATAAGCTCTACTATTAAGGAGGAGTTACCATCCGTGAATGAGATGAATGGCACACCTCGTAAAGTTGGCTTATCTTTACGACAGAAAAAGAGAAGAACAGTTAATCACATCTAAATTTCACTACTATGAAGAAGCAAGGAAACGCAGAGACAGCAGCACGAATTGATTCACTGATGCAGAGTATGTACAACAATTCACTCGCAATGGAGGAGTTAAATGCCATATACATGGAGCTCGATGAATTGAAGAAGGAGTACGACCTCTTCGATGTAACCTTTGAGGAAGGCGGTTGCAAGGGTGTGAAGGATATTGCAGGCAAGGTGCGCGTGCCGGCTATATATAAGGAGTACACCGAGTTATATTCTTATACCTGGGGTAGAAAGATGCCTATGGCCGCCGTGAACGGCGAGGGCAAGTGTGCTTTGGTGGCAACTGATGGGACTGGGATGCCAATGTGTGGTTTTGAGTACAATAATATAGAGTTTATGTTTGCAAGTGATGGTTATTATCGTTGTGAGAAAGAGATTGACGGTAAAACTAAATTTGGAATCTTAAACGCGCAGGGTGAGCTTTTGGTTCCTTGTGAGATGGATGTTGTTCATGCCGTTTCTAACAATTTCTCAGGGATAGTAAAGGATGGAAAGATTGGTATCATCACAATATCAGGAGTATATATTGCTCCTGTCTTCGATGATTTGGAAGAGGATGGCGAGTTTGTAAAAGCGTGCAAGGATGGCAAGTGGGGCTACCTTGGCTCAAAGGGTGAGTTTGTTGATATGGACGATGAGGAGAATGTTGATGAGGTGGAGTTGTTGTGCCTGTTCGATTTTTGATTTTGTGGTAGCGTCTGGTCTTTTTAAAACTTTTCTGTTTACTATTCCTGTGCAGAACCCTTGCACTGGTGCCCTTTATATTTGCATTGTAAACGAAAAAATCCCATTATTTTACTACTATGATGTTGAGCAAAGAGAGAATTGAGGCAAACAAGCAGCAGATTGTGGAGTTGTTGCAGAGTACTAACCGCAAGGGCATGGACAAGGTTCTTGCTTATCTTGACGGGGTTGGATTTTACACAGCACCGTCATCAAGAGACAGGCATCACAACTGGCGAGGAGGCCTGGCACAGCATTCGCTCGAGACCTGCCGTCTTGCGCTTGCCGACAGGGGGAGTGTGGCACGTGAGAGTGTGATAATTGCGGCGCTGTTGCACGATATATGCAAAGCGTCCATCCTCTATTATGGTAGCGACGGTCGCATACATCATCGCAGCACAAGCATCAAAGGGCATGGCTACCGTTCGGTGGCTCTGTTGGCGAGGGAGGGATTGGAACTCACTGGCGAGGAGTGGCTTGCTATACGTTGGCACATGGGGACAAAGAAAGCTGCTCCCGACGTGGCACACAAGGTGCACCACTCAAAGCTGTGCAGGCTTGTCTATGCAAGCGACAAACTCGATGCCAAACGCGGACATTGAACTTTTAGGGTAGAACGGGGTAAAAATAGACTGATAACAACAAGGAGAACAATAACGGATAGACACTATGAGAAAACTAAAAACTAGAAAAAAGGGAAACAGCACATCGTTCGATATGTCTAACATAAAGTGCGGAGAGGGTACCATTATTGCCGCATTTGAGAAGATTCTGCTTGCTGCAAAGGACAGTGAACTGGAGGAGGAGGCTCTTGCCGATGCAAAGGATGCGTTTGATTTCCTTGAGGAGAAACTCTCTTTCACACGCATGCAGTCAATGGTGGTTGCAATGCTCATTGACTCAAACTCGGTTCTCGACACTAACCGGATGGGTGGCTATCTTGGCATCAGAAACATTAGGATGCTCACATATATGCAGGAGATTGCAGCTCTGTTGGGTGCGCGCATAATACGCGTGAGCAAGGACTCTTTTGAGAGTGGTTATCAGATTTGCCCCAAGGCTTTGGCTGCGTATATGAACAATGAACCCTATGTACCGGTGTCGGATAAAAACCTTAGCACAAAAAGGCTTGTGGCGAGGGTTGGTGAGGTGCTGAGGGAGACCGAGGACGATGCTATAACAAACGAGATGATGCTCGAGGAGATTTCCTCAATAATGAAAAGCAACAAGAACCACTACCTGTGCAAGCGTACTGGGTGTCTCGAGCCTCGCGAGGCTGCGCTCTTTTTCTTCTGCCTTGACAAGTATATTGCCGAGGGCGACCTCAACATCTGCGACCATGAGTTCAGCTCAATCTTCAACCGCAGCGATTACCGTGCTTTGTGTAGTACCATAGCTGCGCGTCGTGGTGACCTCTTCAAGGAAAAACTACTTGGCGAGCCACAGAGCGAGGGCTTCTCGCCACGTGAGAATATCGCAATATCCGACGAGATACGCGAGTACATAGACCGGGAGCTTGGCATCTCTTGGGAGGCTCCTGAGAAGGATCACCGTGAGGGGTTGCTCACCTATGACAATATCACAGAGAAGGCTCTCTTTTATAATAGCGAGGAGCGTATCTCCATAGACAAACTGCAAGAGATGCTCCAACAGGAGAAGTTTATTGACATCCAGGAACGAATGAAGGAGAGTGGTATGCGAACAGGCTTTGCCTGTTTGTTCTATGGCGCTCCGGGTACAGGCAAGACAGAGACTGTGCTGCAGCTTGCACGTGCCACAGGACGCGACATAATGCAGGTGAACGTCACCGACATCAAGAACAAGTATGTGGGTGAGAGCGAGAAGAACATCCGCAATATCTTCCGCCGTTACAGAAACTATTGCGATAAGTGCGAGGTGAAGCCCATACTGCTTTTCAATGAGGCCGATGCCATAATCAGCAAGCGCAGCAGTGATGTGGGCCGCAGTGTAGATAAGATGGAAAATGCCATACAAAATATTATCCTCGAAGAGATTGAGACACTAGACGGTATCCTCATTGCCACCACCAACCTTGCATCCAATATGGACAGTGCCTTTGAACGCCGTTTCATATATAAGGTAGAATTCCATAAGCCTGATGTGGCTACAAAGGCGCATATCTGGAAGTCGATGATAGGCGAGTTGAGTGATGAAGACGCAAAGGTACTTGCCGGTGAGTTCGACCTGAGCGGAGGACAGATTGAGAATGTGATGCGCAAGCAGTTTGTTGACAAGATTCTCTATAACGAGCAGCCGACACTGACAAGGCTGCGCGACTACTGCAAGCAGGAGTCGATGAATGGGTATCAACAGGAAAACCGCCCGCGGATTGGTTTTAATTAATATTTTGTTTAACTTTTAAATTTTACTATTATGACAAGAAGACGTTATGAGGTAACCTACACATTGGGCAACACAAGATGCACACGCACACTTTACCTTTATGGTGGGATGGAGAGTGAGGCCTTGCAGGAACTGCGCCGCCTGCACTCCACTAACGGACACGACCCCGTGATACTGCGCATAGTACCGGAGTAATCTACACGCAGGGCGGCTTGCCCGCCCTGCTTTTTAATTATTTGTGAAAAATCAAGAAAAAGAAGATTATTGATAGGTTATGATTAACAACAATGAAAACAGCCGGTCACTCACCCGCGAGGTGTTGGAGGAATTCTGCAACAAGTGTGCCGATATGAGCATATATGCCAAAGACTCGGAAGAGTACATTGCAGCCCGTTCGGAACTTTACAGCAAGGTCTGGGAATACAGGCATATATCCGATTATGAGCATATAGTGGAAGAGAACGGCAAGGAGGGGGTTAAGAACGAGTTTCTCAACTACCATATTGTGCCACCTGTTTTCGACAAGGTGATAGGCGGAACCAATGCGGGCCGTAATTATATTGTAGCAAATGATGGAAAATATGGTATAGTAAAAGGCGACGGGCAAGCAGGCTACGTTATACCCTGCATATATGACAAAATTGAAACACTCGACACATTTTGCGACATCGTCAAATTTGAATCCAACGGCAAGTGCGGCATCATAGAGTTTTATGGCAACGGGTCGGCCGTTGTTACCATAGAACCCATATATGACGAAATAGCGGAAACCGGTACCGGTTTCCTTCTGCTTGAAAAGGATGGCAAGCAGGGGCTGTATTGTTATGGCTACATGTTGCCTGCCGAGTATGACAGAATTTTCATTCCCGAGGTGTTAGGGTGGATAAAGGTTCTTAAAAACGGTGTGTGGGGCTATATTGATGCAAAGAACAACTTTACCAAAAAGCTCGAGGAGGCTTTTCTGCACAGCAGTTATTAAAAGCCTGATTCTTGCTATAAATGTTTGTTGCAAATTTTTAATAACGTATATTCGCAACATAAACTTAAAAACCGACCAACTATGGAACTAAAGAAACATACACCCGAGGAATTTGAGCTTATGAGTGATGAGGAGTTTAATAATTACGAAACCAGACTATTTGACATCGCTAATGAAATTGGGCTCGAAAGGAGCAGTATAGAGGAATTGGAAACATCACTGCTTAACATTAAGGAACTTGCCGGAAATAAGAAAGCAAAGTACGGACACAGCTATTGGCAATGCAACAAGCAAGAGGCCAAATGTATGAGCAACATTTTGTCGGCTGCGGAAAAATTCAAAAAAACATTTATCAAAGAGATTGCGCAGTTCATAGGCAACGGTATGCTTATTCTTTCCCGAGCGATAAAGTACAAAGATTTCTATGGAGAGGAGTATGTGATAAAATACATATACAAGGAGCGCTGCTACGACCTATATGATGAATGCGAGTATACCGAAGTGATTACTTGTGCAGAAACACCCGGCAATGACGAGAGTATTGAAATGCACCTGCTACCGGTGGATATTCTAATAAAAATAAATCAAAAAATAATTAACGACAACGCCCTGCTTGTGTCCGACGAGGAACTGATTGCCAGCAACATCGATAGCGAAGAGATAAAATTATAATTAAAAACAGACAAGCATTAAACGGTTTTATTATGAAATTGTATCACGGTTCAGCATTTCTATTTGATAATTTCAGCTTGAACGATGCCGGCGAAGGTACCGGGCTTAAATTCGGCTATGGAGTATATCTGACAGAATCGGAAGCATCGGCAGTACACTACTCGCAACCCCGTGGTTTGAAACCGATGCCCAATCATTACCTATACACGGTAGAAATACCCGAACTGACAAGCGACAACCACCTTGTTTCGGCAAAGCCCGTGCCTGAAAGCATCGTGGCAAGGGTGGAACAACAATTAGGCGTAAAGGCCCCCGATGCAGTGAAGAGCGCAGGAAAAGAGTTCCGCAAATGGATTGGCACCACACAGACAGGCGCCAAGAAGGCCGGCTACGAAGAGGAGAAACGCGCCGCAGAGTTCCTCGATGGTTTGGGTGTCATTTACAATGTGTGGCCACAGGCGCAAAGCAAGCCCGACGGGCTCAAGAACATCGCAGTTTTCAATGCCTCACGAGTGCAGATTGTAAAAAGAGAAGCAATAGAGATTGAATTGCAAGCAAAAAAGTGGGTGCTCAAAAACAGAATGGAGATTTAACAATGAGCAAACACAGCGTAGCCAAATTCATAGAGAAGAACTACCCCGAATATTGGGGCATTTCATCGTACCCCGCAGAAGAGTGTGCAGTATTCTGCTCCACACACGAGGAGTGGGGAATATTCAGCAATATGGCAGCATCGGCCATTGTGGTCGAAGGTATTGAATTCAAATCGAGCGAACATCTGTTTCAGATGATGAAATTCAACACCCCCGACATTGTAAAACGAGTGTGGAACGGTATCACAGCCAACGAAAAGAGGAGCGGCAATATAAAGATGACCGCCAAGAGCTACGAGCCGGCAAACCGCCGTGCCGACTGGGGTGCGATGATTGTAGATGCCATTAAATTCTGTATGGTACAAAAATATGCACAATGCCCGGAATTCCGCAACGAACTGGAGCGAAGCCGCGGGCTATACATTGTGGAAAAGCAAGCCAACCCAAAGAAGCAGGCCGATGCGTGGAGTGCAAAACTTTGTGGCAATGAATGGGTGGGCCCCAACCTCACCGGCCGTCTGCTGATGGAGTTGCGCGACAACGGCACACTCACATATACTTTGCCCGACGATGCTTTTGAGTTTATAGCCATATTAAAAGAATGCAACGGTAATTGAAATGCTTCACCACCCACCCTACTCGCACAAATATGATATTATGCGGCTGGTCACGAGCTCGCCCTCGCCCACCCCTTTGCCGCTGGTGGTGTTATAGAGGCATATTTCAAATTTAAGGTCATCCCAAATGAGCTTGCCACGGTTATCGTCGTAATATGCCTGCAGGTTGTTGCAGAATGCATTGAAACGCTTTATGGCATCGTCTTTTTCGCAGGGGGTGGCGGCAAAATCCTCATTCAATGCCGCCATTTCCGTAATGCTCTCTTGCGGCAGGTATGTGAGCCTGTCGTTTACAGATACCGTAAAGTGTGCCACGGGGCCATCGAGCTCGCAAGAGGTAAATGCCGGTGACATAAGCATCACCAGCATTACCATAAATATATTTTTCATTATCCTTTTCATAGTTTCATCTATTCGGCAAGATTGTCGGTTTCATCCTCCTCGGGGATAATCATCTTGCCATTGTCAAAGATTACAATTCTTTCGTTGGCACCATTCTCGGATGTTACGGCTTCGATACCGCGACGACGTTTTGCCTTGCTTGGTATGATGAGGCCCGCATCGTAGTATGGTGTGGTGAACTCCTCTATGTTGCCATATGTAAACTTGCCTGCGGCATACACAAAGATACGATAGTAGTACTTGGTATCGGGCATAAGGTTGAGTGGCTGCGAGCAATAACCGGTATTCATATTGAGTGTTACGGCTCCGTCGCGATAGACATTCTCGTTGCCTTCGTTTAGATCCACGACACTGAATGAGTACTCAAAACCTATGTACATATCATCGTACTCCTTGGCATCTATAGACTCCAGCACGTTGCTGTTCACCTTGCCTCGCAGAATGGTCCACTCATCGTCGAGCACGGCAGGGAAGGTTTCGAGGTCATAATTGTCGAGCGGTTCATTCTCCACGGAGAAGCTCTTTATTGCACCGCGATACATCTTCTTGTCGTTGGCAGTCATTGCCACAAAGCGGTAGTAGTAAGTTGTGTTCCAGGCAAGGTTGCGCAGCTCGGCCGAATACTCACACTCCCCGTTATAGGGAACATATGTTACCACGGCTTCGGACATATCCTTGTTCCTCGACACCTCAAAGTATATCATATACTGCTCGTCGCCCTTGTTGGTCACCGATTGTTCAAGACGTTCCTGCAACTGGCGTGTCACCGAGCCTGTCATTGTCACCCTGTTCTTTGTAACGGTTGATGCCATTGTGGTAGCCATCAGTTGCAGTTTCAGCGTTTTGAACAGATGTATCGGTGTGGTGTATATCTCCACATCCACATCATCGACCTCCACATATAGTTTATAGCGGTAGTAGTATGTTGTCGATGGGCTCAGGTCGTTGAGTTCATAGTTCATTTCGAACTCTCCGGGCGATGGTTCTATCCAGGTGATATCCTCGGTTATATCCTCGCTCGTGGCATTTTCGGCAAAGTCTTTGTTGAGTGTTGAATACTCAAGCACAATCTTGGCATCGCCGTTGGCGTAATCCTTGAGCACATCGGCCGACAGCAAAGCCGATTCCGATGCAGGCTTGGCTTCAAGGTTATCTATCGGTGGCGGCAGGCGGAACTCCTCTACGCTCGATTCGTGTTTTGTGCCATTGCCGTCGTCGTAAACCACCTTCACATAATAAATCTTCTCGCGTTCCCAGCGGTTGTCCTCTTCCACGGTGATGTCGTAGTCGTCCTCGTCGCTGTCGCGTGTGATATCCTCGGGCTCCACCTCTATCACCTCGCCGGCATCTATGAGCATCCTGTTCTCCGATACAAGGAATTTATATTTTCCCTTGTTCGAGATGTTGCCAAATCCCTTGTCGAGCTTGGCAAAGAATATAACGCTTGTGTGGTTGGCATCGCCCTCAACGCCATAGAACACAGGCTTTGTTCTGAAACTCGTCTGCAATCCCTTGTAGGTTTTGCCCGTTTCGTTGTCCTTGACCACGGCATTGAAGAAATATTCGGTGTCGGGCTGCAGCTTGCCGTCGAGGCTCAGTTCGTAGCCCACAAGGCGCACGTTGTTCAGGTGGTCCATCACTGTTGTGCCCTTGGGTGAGTAGGTGAAACCGACACTGAACCTGTTGTCCACGTGATTCATATCCTCGGCCTCGTAGATGCTGCTGTGAAGGTCGGCATTGAGCGTGGCACCCACGGCAGTAATCTCGGTGGCATCCTTTGTTGTGGGGGCATAGTACTCAAAGAAACCGCCCGGCCACGAATTGCTGTACATATATACATCGTTCACGCTGTCGTATATATAGGCTTTGACGTTGAATTCGTCACGTGGGAAAACACCGCGTGTGGCCGATGTCTGCATCACATTGCTGTCGGGCCTGCGGTTTTCAAAAATCTTTTCGGTCTTAAGCACATCGCCCGTTTCCACATCCACAAAAATGATACCGCCCTCTGTAATGTATGGGTTGCTCACTGCATCGGCATCGAATTCTGCCACAATGTCGGCCCGCTCGTAATCCTTTTCATACTCTGTGAACTTCACTTTATATGGCTGATAGAACTCGTCGAACTGCCCCATCACTAAATTGCCGGTGAAGAAGGAGTTGAAGAGCACGGGATATACACCTATCTTGCGACCTTTGAGCAGAGGCTCTTGGCTTATGTCGAATTTGAAAGAGACATCTTTCTTGCGAATGGCATTGAACCTGCCCGCCCCCTCGTGCAGATACTCGAACTGCCCGTCGGGCTCCACGCCCGGCGATATATCGAGGAAGAGCATATTGAGGTCGTATGGGAATATGAGACCATACTCGTTCTTCAACGTGCCACTGTAGTAGCCCTCGGCCAGTTTTCTGTCGTCAATGGTTTCGGTACTTGGCGCTGCGTTCAAGCGATAAATTTCAAAGAACAGGGTATTTTCCAGGCCCACCTTTTCCATCCACTCGCTGGCAGAAAAGCTCCAAGCATCGTAGCCCACCGAGAACTCCACATCGAACAACAAACCCCACTCCACTAAGAAGAAGGTTCCCTCGTTGAGTCCCTTGTACAGCTCCTCGCGCTCGGCAAGCCACTCGGGCACGTCGTGCAGGTCGTAATCCCTCTGCCCGAATTTGTAGGTGAGCTGGCCGCTTACCTTGGGGCCGGTTCCAAACTTCAACATAAAACTTACACCCTCGCCGGCTATGCCCACGCCCACCTTGGTGTGCAGGGCCACAAAGAACTCACCGCTCAGACTTACCTCACCCGATGCGCCACTGCTGAAATTGAGCGGGTTGCTATTGTTGTTCTCTTTATTATCTACCCAAACGACCTCTCTGTTAAGGCCGTCGATATCTATACCTGCCGTGCGCGAAATGCCAAATTCGGCTTCGGCGTGCAGCTGTGCCTCGAGTTTATAGTCCCACGTAAGACCGAAATCCACATTCACAGTCACACCGGGCAACACCACAATGGGCACCTTTACCGATGCAAAATCGAGCGAGGTTTTGTCATTCTCGTCGGGCGAGATTTCCACATCGGCGTCCACGCTCACCTTACCGGTTATCGAAGCATCTACCGTGCATCTTATCTTCTTAATATCCTGCGCTTTATCGATAATTGCCGAAAAATGTGCCGCCAAGGCTGCCTCGCCCTCGAGGCTAATGACTAAAGGGCCCTCATCCTCGTCCTCCTTAATCTCGCCCTTTTCAGTTATTACAATCTTTTTATCGAGTTCCTTACTATCGCCCCACGAAACCACGGTATCGAGCACCTCGCTTTGGGCACGCGTCACTATGCGTTTGCGCACCTCCTTTTTCTCTATCAAGGAGTCGGGGACCTCATCGCTGCCCTGTACGCCCGTAACACCACCCGTGTAGAGCACATCGAAGATATCCTCAAGAGGCAGTGTGCCGCAGCGCATCTCCACCCAACCCTTCGAGTAGTCGGCACGCATATTTTCCACGCGGCCCATAAAGCCATAGGGCAGCTTTCCGCGATATATGTTACAAATGACCTTCTGCCCTATTTTGGGGACCTTGGTTTTGGTAAGGCAGTCTATTCTGAAGTAGATGGTGTGCATAGAGTCGCTCTCCACTATGTAATTGAAGAGCTCCTCGCCTATTTCGAACACGCCTGCGGCATATTCGGTTTCGGGCAGTTTGAAGAGCAAGCTGTCGACCTCCTGCATATAATATGCCACATTATCCTTGAACAGGGCACCGTTGAACACCATTTGCACAGGTTTGTCATACTCGTTGCCCAGCGAGTCGGTGGTCGAGAAGGTTATTTTCCAGTTTCCACCCTCGGCAAACATAAAGTCGTTGCCATCCTTGCACATTGCCCCAAAGGACTTTTGCAAATCGACCTGTGCCGTTACATCGGTTGCAGCCAACAGAAGCAGTAACGACGCAAAAAACAATTTTTCTATAATCTTTTTCATCGTACCATCACTTTAGTTTTGAAACCCTTAACCTCCACAAGGTATGTTCCCTGCACAAGTTTATCCAACGAAATCTTTCTACCCGGCAGCACCACGCTGTCGAGCACTTTCTTTCCTGCGACATCGAACACTCTGATGCTCTCGCCATTGAGGCTGTGGTGGAACAACAGCTCACCATTCACATAGCGCATAGGATTGTTTTCATCGGTTATGAAAACATCCTCTATGGCTGTTGTAACATCACCCACAAATTTTATCGAGAGCAATTCGTCGCGGCCGAACAGATACATTTCTCTTGTACCGTGCACCTCCACATACTGCACTGCCGCGGCATCCTCACCTTTGGTGTAGGAGTATATATAGGAGTCGGCATTGATATCTATATCGAATATTCGCCCGTCGAGCAAGGTAAGCACCACCTTACTATACTGCTTTAGACCGCCATCGGCCACTGCCGCTGCGGCAAGCATCACTGCAAACAAAAGGAAAACAGACCTTTTCATATCTCTTAAACTTTATTCAATTTCCACAATTCCATAATTTCTGCTTTTACCTCGATAGCGTTTGAGGTCTGACAAGGTGCCGTACGTTTCACCCGTGAGTGGCAGCGATTCGAACACAAAGCGCTGGTATGTGTCGGGGTTATAGCACTCGATGGTTGCCACCTCACCTGGCCAGGTAGCCCTTATGCGCATTTCGAGATAAGGCACGCCGTGTGCCTCGCGCATTACTGCCAGGCCGCGCAACTCGCCATCCACCACAGCAGCAAGGCGTGTATTGCCCATTGCACCGGTCTTTTGCTCGCCATCTATCTCCAACGACGAATAGAGCACGGTTTCGTAGAGGAACTCATTGTAATCCACAGCCTTCCAGTCAAACACATTTACATAGCAACTGTCGTAAACAATTTCTACATCGTTACCATTACTCACCCTCTCGGCCTCAACCCTCACGAGTGCCCTGCCGGGCTTCATTGCATTCACCTTGCGGCCTGCAAGTTCAATGGCATCCTCGTCGCCCTCTACCTGCCAATGATATGATACAGGTATATCGTTGGGGGACAATTCCAAATCAAAGGTTATGTCATCGCCCACAATGAGGTCTATCTCGTGATGCGATATTCTCAATCCATTGACGGTGGGCTGCTCCACCTCGAAATTGAAGAACTCTCCACAAGAGCAGAAGATTGCCGTTATAAACAGCAGGAATATGTTACCTATCTGCTTCATTTCAATTTATATTATATTCAAACAATATATCTATTTGGGTAAATCACTCTTTAGCTTCACTCTCGGCAGGTATTGTTACCTTCACCACGTTGGAATAGGGCGACAAGTGGCCTTCCCTGCTGCGCACTCTAATGCGATATTCGGCGGTGTCGCCGGGCTCCATATGGGCATCGATGGCAGTAATCTCGTTAATGTTCACCGACCTCACATAGCGGAATATATCGTCGTTATTGTGGCAGCGGTATATACATATGTAGAGCCCTTTGTCGAGCATATCGCGGGTGATGCCGCTTATATCCCAAGCCAGATGCACCTGCTCGTCGTCGGGCCTGAATGTTGCACCCATTCTTATCACCAGCGGCAGCATTGTTTCTCCTTTGAAGAGGAACGATGTTTCATAAGATGGCTCTGATGTTACGCCGCTCTCGTTCATTGTTTCTATATGATAGTAGTAACGCGCCTTGCTGTTGGGCTCGGGCGAATCGGTTACAAAGAGGCGGCCGTTCTTCACGGAATCCTTTGTGAGCACTCCTATGAGCGAGTTTATCTCCTCGCCGTGCAAGCGGCGATATACATAGTACTTTTCCACGTCGTCCTCGCTTGAGGGGAA
>JAFVSR010000029.1 GCA_017503645.1 Bacteroidaceae bacterium
ACGTACATTAAGGTATTTTCTGATCTTTGAATCTTCAACCAATTCGTCACCGTAGTTCTTACCACCGTACCAGTTGGAATCCCATCCTCTGATGATACCTAATCGATTACTAATTGGATTAACCTTCTGTCCCATTGCTTTCTACTTTTTTATTGTCATTACTTACTTTGGTATCCACGTAGATTGTAACGTGGTTGGAACGCTTACGGATTCTATATCCACGGCCCTGAGGTGCAGGACGCATACGATACAATGTGCGTGCCTCATCTACAAAAATCTGTGAGATGTAGAGCTCGCCGTTTTCAGCTTTGCGCTCGTTTTTCTGCTCCCAGTTAGCTATCGCCGAACGCAACAGTTTCTCAACGTTGTTCGAAGCAGCCTTTGTGGAGAACTTCAAGACGCCGAGTGCACGGCCCACCTCCATACCACGAACCATATCAGCAACAAGACGCATCTTGCGGGGTGATGAGGGGATATCTTTTGCACTGGCGAAATAAAGGCTTTTACGAGCCTCTTTTCTCTTGTCAGCAGCTATTTTTTTTCTTGCTCCCATTATTATAATTTATTTAATTCAATTTAATAAAGCCTGTTTATTTCTTACGGTTACCTGAGTGACCACGGAATGTACGTGTAGGAGCGAACTCGCCCAACTTGTGACCTACCATGTTCTCTGTAATGTAAACAGGGATAAATTTATTACCGTTATGAACAGCTATTGTGTGTCCTACAAAATCGGGAGAAATCATAGAAGCACGAGCCCAAGACTTGATGACCGATTTCTTACCGCTCTCGTTCATGGCAAGCACTTTGCTCTCCAACTTTACATTGATATATGGACCTTTTTTTAATGAACGACTCATATTAATTCAAAAATTTCCTTATTATTACTTCTTTCTTCTCTCAATAATGTACTTGTTAGACTGCTTCTTGGGTGCACGAGTCTTAAGACCCTTAGCGTACAAGCCCTTACGAGATCTGGGGTGACCTCCGGAAGCACGACCTTCACCACCACCCATGGGGTGATCAACAGGGTTCATAACAACACCACGGTTGTGAGGACGACGGCCCATCCAACGAGAACGACCGGCTTTACCCGAGCTCTCAAGTGCGTGATCCGAGTTACCTACGGTACCGACAGTAGCACGGCAAGTACCCAAGATGCGGCGAACCTCACCCGAAGGCAACTTGATTACGCAGTAGTTCTCGTCACGAGAAACAATCTGAGCAAAGTTACCTGCTGAACGAACGAGGATAGCACCCTGACCGGGGCGAAGCTCGATGTTGTGGATTACTGTACCCACGGGAATAGACTTCAAAGGAAGTGTATTACCAAGCTCGGGAGCAGCATCAGCACCTGACATCAAAACTGCACCAACCTCCAAACCATTAGGAGCAATTATATAACTCTTCTCGCCATCAGCATAATACAACAAAGCAATACGAGCCGAACGGTTAGGATCGTACTCGATGCTCTTTACTGTAGCGGGAATTCCATCTTTATTACGCTTGAAATCGATAAATCTGAATTTACGTTTGTGACCACCGCCTCTGTAGCGCATAGTCATTTTACCGGTGTTGTTACGACCGCCGGTAGAACGTTTACCGGTTACAAGCGATTTCTCTGGTACCGTAGCAGTTATCTCTTCAAAGGTACCAATAATCTTATGTCTTTGGCCCGGTGTTGTAGGCTTAAATTTACGTACTGCCATCTTCTATTAAATGTTACTATAAAAATCAATAGTATCGCCCTCTTTAAGTGTGACGATAGCCTTCTTCACAGCGTTGGTGCGGCCTTTCACAAAGCCAGCTTTTGTGTAACGGCTCTTGTTCTTGCCTGCGTAGTTCATAGTGTTCACATCAACTACGGTTACGTTATACAACGCCTCAATCTCTTTCTTAATTACCAACTTGTTAGCCTCGGGACGTACAAGAAAACCGAAACGGTTGAACTTGTCGGTAATATTGGTCATCTTCTCTGTGACCAGTGGTTTAATCAATACTCCCATTGTTTACGCCTCCTTTTTAGCTAAAGTGTTACTAATAACCTCGAGAGAGCTTTCGGTCACAACCAAAACTTCGGCATTCATAATACCATAGGTATTTATGTCCGAAGCAATTGCAACTTTTGTGCCCTTCAAATTACGAGCTGACAAATATACGCATTTATTGCTAGATGGCAAAACGAACAGTTGTTTCTTTTCAGAAACATTAAGTTTATTTAACATCTCAACAAAAGATTTTGTGCTGGGAGCCTCGAATGTGAAGTCCTCAACTACAATAATTGCGTTGTCAATAGCCTTCTGTGAGAGAGCCGATTTACGAGCAAGCTGCTTAACCTTCTTGTTAAGTTTGAAGCTGTAATCGCGGGGAGTGGGACCGAACACACGTGCACCACCTACCAACAGGGGTGAGTTGATGTCACCACGACGTGCGCCACCGCCGCCCTTCTGACGACCGAGCTTACGTGTTGAACCTGAGATTTCGCTTCTCTCCTTTGACTTATGTGTACCCTGACGCTGTGCTGCGAGATACTGTCTTACAGCCATATATACAACGTGCTCGTTAGGCTCGATGCCGAAGATAGACTCGTCTAACGTAACCTTTCTTCCGGTGTTTTCACCCTTAATATTTAATACGCTGACTTCCATTACTTTTCAATTATTACGATTGAACCATTGTAACCCGGAACCGAACCTTTGATAACCAACAGGTTGTGCTCAGGAATAACCTTTAACACTTGCAAATTGTGTGTAGTAACACGAGCGTTACCCATCTGTCCACCCATACGGAGGCCTTTGAATACCTTTGCAGGGTACGAACAAGCACCGATTGAACCCGGCTTGCGAGCGCGGTTGTGCTGACCGTGAGTAGCCTGACCTACACCACCAAAGTTGTGGCGTTTAACAACACCCTGGAAACCTTTACCCTTTGATGTACCGGTTACTGTAACGTAAGCGGTATCGGCAAAAAGGTCTACTGTAACAACATCGCCCAAATTGAGCTCTGTCTCAAACTCCTTGAACTCGGCCAAGTGTCTCTTGGGAGCCACACCGGCTTTCTTGAAGTGGCCCATAAGAGGAGCATTAACACGGCTCTCCTTCTGGTCCTGGAAACCAAGCTGAACAGCCTCATAGCCATCCTTCTCGATTGTCTTCACCTGTGTAACTGCGCAAGGACCTGCTTCGATAACAGTGCATGGAACATTCTTACCATCGGCACTGAAAACGGACATCATTCCGATTTTTTTTCCTAATAATCCTGGCATTTCAGTTTAATTTTTAATTAATGACTTTTTATTAAAATACTACACTTTAATCTCAACCTCAACTCCTGAAGGAAGTTCGAGCTTCATAAGAGCATCAACAGTCTTAGCAGTAGAGCTATAGATGTCGATAAGTCTCTTGAAAGAAGACAATTGGAACTGCTCGCGCGACTTCTTGTTAACGAAGGTAGAGCGGTTCACTGTAAAAATACGTTTGTGAGTGGGCAAGGGTATAGGACCGCTAACGATAGCGCCTGTTGCCTTCACTGTTTTTACAATCTTCTCGGCCGACTTGTCAACCAAGTTGTGATCGTAGGATTTAAGTTTGATTCTAATTTTCTGACTCATCGTCTTTTTAATTGTTTATAAGATTCATAATTGCCTGCCGGTTAAGAGTCATTCGCTAACCGGCAGGCGTTATTTTGTTTATTACTTCTGCAATTCCTCGAGAATCTGCTTTGTCAAAGAAGCACTCACCTGATCGTGGTGGTCGTATGTCATTGACGATGTAGCACGGCCCGAAGTGATGGTACGCAACGATGTCACATAACCAAACATCTCAGACAGGGGAACCATAGCCTTAACGATGCGGGCACCGGTGCGGCTTGTCTCAAAGCCCTCTACCTGGCCACGACGCTTGTTAAGGTCGGCAATAACATCACCCATACTCTCCTCGGGAGTAACAACCTCGAGTCGCATAATAGGCTCCAAGAGAACGGGGTTGGCCTTCAAGCAAGCGTTCTTGTATGCCTGGATGGCACAAACCTCGAACGAAAGCTGGTCAGAGTCAACGGGGTGGAAACCACCATCGAGCAATGTAACCTTCAACGACTCCATAGGATAGCCTGCGAGAACACCGGCCTTGATAGCGGTCTGGAAGCCCTTCTGTACCGAGGGGATAAACTCCTTGGGCACGTTACCACCCTTAACCTCGTTAACGAACTGAAGGTTACCCTCCTTGAAGTCCTCATCGGCGGGACCAACGGCAACAAGTATCTTCGCATACTTACCCTTACCACCGGTCTGCTTCTTGTATGTCTCGTCAACCTGAACGGTTTCTGTGATAGCCTCCTTGTAGCTAACCTGGGGACGGCCCTGGTTACACTCTACATTGAACTCACGTTTCAAGCGGTCGATGATAATCTCCAAGTGGAGCTCACCCATACCCGAAATAATTGTCTGGCCCGACTGCTCGTCTGTCTTCACGGTAAATGTAGGATCCTCCTCGGCAAGTTTGGCAAGACCGTTGGCGAGCTTGTCCAAATCCTTCTGAGTCTTGGGCTCAACTGCGATTGAAATCACAGGATCGGGGAACGACATAGACTCGAGTACTATGGGTGCATCCTCTGCGCAAAGTGTATCACCGGTGCGAACATCCTTAAGACCGATAACGGCACCGATATCACCTGCACCAAGAACCTCGATGGGGTTCTGCTTGTTAGAGTGCATCTGGAACATACGAGAGATACGCTCCTTGCGACCTGAACGTGTATCGAAGATATATGAACCCGACTCCAATTTACCTGAATAAACGCGAACATAAATCAAACGACCTACGAAGGGGTTTGTGGCAATCT
This sequence comes from Bacteroidaceae bacterium, assembly GCA_017503645.1. Classification (GTDB taxonomy): domain Bacteria; phylum Bacteroidota; class Bacteroidia; order Bacteroidales; family Bacteroidaceae; genus HGM04593. Next base: position 4,840 of record JAFVSR010000029.1, read on the forward strand.
TGAACACAAGAGCCGATGTCTTGTCATCCTCGCTGGGCTTGCGAAGCTCGGTCTCGTCTGTTTTGGGGTTGATACCCTCAACAGCAGCAGTATCCAGAGGAGAAGGCAAGAATGCACATACAAAGTCGAGAAGGGGCTGAACACCCTTGTTCTTGAACGAAGAACCGCAAGTCATAGGAGTAATCTCCATAGCAAGTGTACCCTTGCGGATAGCAGCTATAATCTCCTCCTCTGTGATGCTTTCGGGATCCTCGAGAACCTTCATCATCAACTCCTCGTCGAAATCGGCAGCCTTCTCAAGAAGGTGCTCGCGCCACTGGTTAGCCTCGTCAACCATCTCTGCGGGAATCTCCTCAACAGTGTAATCGAGGCTGCCATCCTTGTAAACGAGAGCCTTCATAGTGATGAGGTTGATAACACCAAGGAACTTCTCCTCGGCACCGATGGGAATTGTCACGGGGCAGGGATTAGCACCAAGAATCTCCTTCATCTGACGCATTACAGAGAAGTAGTCGGCACCCGAACGGTCCATCTTGTTCACATAAGCGATACGGGGAACGTTGTACTTGTCGGCCTGACGCCATACAGTCTCAGACTGAGGCTCAACACCACCTACTGCACAGAAGGCAGCGATAGCGCCGTCGAGTACACGGAGCGAACGCTCTACCTCGGCGGTAAAATCCACGTGTCCCGGAGTATCAATCAAGTTGAACTTGTACTGTGTACCTTTCCAGTTCCAGAAGGTTGTTGTAGCAGCAGAGGTAATGGTGATACCACGCTCCTGCTCCTGCTCCATCCAGTCCATTGTAGCTGCACCGTCGTGTACCTCACCAATCTTGTGAGACAAACCGGTGTAGAACAAAATACGCTCTGATGTAGTTGTTTTACCGGCATCAATGTGAGCACTGATACCAATATTACGGGTAAATCTTAAGTCGTTAGCCATCGTCGTATAAATTATCTTGGATTAGAAACGGAAATGTGCAAATGCACGGTTAGCCTCGGCCATACGGTGCATATCCTCTTTACGCTTGAACGCACCACCCTGGTTGTTGTATGCATCCATAATCTCACTGCAGAGCTTCTCAGCCATAGATTTGCCACCGCGTTTGCGAGCGAACAAAATCATATTCTTCATTGAGATAGACTCTTTGCGGTCGGCACGAATCTCTGTGGGCACCTGGAATGTTGCACCACCGATACGGCGAGATTTAACCTCTACTTTGGGAGTAATGTTCTCCAAAGCCTGTTTCCAGATTTCGAGAGGAGCCTTCTCCTCATTCTTCATCTTGTTACCAACGAGCTCCAGAGCACCATAGAAGATGGTGTACGAAACGTTTTTCTTTCCGTCATACATCAAATGGTTAACGAATTTAGATACCATCTGATCATTGAATACGGGATCCGGAAGGATCACACGCTTTTTTGGTTTTGCTTTTCTCATTTTCTTTTTACGAAAATTATGTTTTGTTTGGGCTGCGTTATTGCAAATTCTTCAACGCCTCCACCGAGGCATTTACTCAACCTATTTATAACTTATCCAACAAACCAAAACTGTTAAATAAATGTGTGGGTGTGTTCTTTGTTTTACAAGCCGAATTCACCTCTTTCAAAGCTTGTTTTTCAAATTCGCGTTATTACTTCTTGGCTTTGGGACGCTTGGCACCATATTTTGAACGGCGCTGTGTGCGGTTGGCAACACCTGCAGTATCCAAAGTACCGCGAACGATGTGATAACGTACACCGGGGAGGTCCTTAACACGGCCACCACGTACTAACACGATTGAGTGCTCCTGCAAGTTATGACCTTCACCGGGAATGTAAGAGTTGACCTCCTTCTGATTGGTCAAGCGAACACGAGCAACCTTTCTCATAGCAGAGTTAGGTTTCTTGGGTGTGGTAGTGTAAACACGTACGCAAACACCACGACGCTGGGGACAGTTGTCGAGTGCGGGCGACTTGCTCTTCTCCACGATAACCTCTCTGCCTTTTCTTACTAATTGCTGAATTGTAGGCATTTTGTTAAATTTTTAATTATTATTATGTTTTAAATTATATTCTATTCAAGCGGACACGGTAGTCCATTTTGGCTTGCAAAGATAGAAATTATTTTTCTAATAAAAAAGGGTTTGTTGTATTTTTAATGAAAACTTGTAAAAATAACAGCCCGCAAAGAGCGAGTAACAGCACAAAAGAGACCTTATTTATTATACGCGCGCGAAAAAACACTCCATTTATGGCAGTTATTAAGAAAAATCAATATCTTTACAACTTGTGATAATTCTAACCTATCAAAATATGAGAAAAATTTATTTTTCAATCCTGCTGCTTGCTTTTGCGGCCATAATACCCGCAAGCGCAGCCAAGAGCATCAAGCTCGGATTCACAAGAACCGGCACCGATGCTGCAAGCGTTACCATAAGTGTAACAGACGAGAACGGCACAGCCATCAATGGTGCAGCAGCATCGCTCACCACATCGCACGAATTCAAAGGCACCGGCAATGCCGTGACAGAGAGCATAATCTGCCCCAATGTAAACGGCAATACAAGCCCTACGATAAAGCTCACCTTCACCATCACAGGTGTGCCCGAGGGTTTTACTTTCGAAAACATCAACACCCACATTCACGCACTTAACAACGCCGGCAAATACCAGGAGAGCGGCGATGGCGTTGTGCGCCAGTGGAACGTGGAGGCCAAGCAGGGCGACGAACTCGCAAACTTTGGCTCGCTCAACAACATTGACATTGCAGCAGGCATACCCGGCGCGAACAAGGAGTGGAGCATAGCAGGCAGCAAGGTTGCAGCAAACGGCACCATTGTCGTGGAGCTCACCATAACAGCAGGCGGCACAAACAGCGGCTGTTTCTTTGGCCTTTCGGCACTTGCACTCACAAACGAGAACAGCGATGAAGGCGGCGAAGGTGGCGAAGACGAGGAGGAGACCCCCACCGTGAACCCCGATGAGGGAAATTACAAGATATACAACATAAGTTGGAAGACCACAGGCGGCAACTATGCCACCGAGGGCAGCGACGGTTCCATCTACGTTGCAGGCTATGCAGTTACAGAGCGCCAGTTCTGGAGATTCATACCCACAGGCAACGAGAACTGCTACTACATACAGAACACCGCAACAGGCCGTTACATAGGCAGCTGCAACAAAACGCCGTCATCGGCATCGCGCATAACCACCACAACCGAGCCTGTAGAGTACTATGTAGCGCCCACAAGCGCCACAAGCGGCGAGATTAAGGGCTGCCACTACTTCTCATCAACCGATTGCGACAACTACAGCAAAGAGAGCAGCGGCCCCCGCGCGCTGAACAAGGATGGTGCATCGAACTATGTAATCACCTGGCAAGCAGGCACAAGCCGCGTAGGCTCATACTGGAAACTCATAGAGACAACCGACCTATACGAGATACGCCCCTTCGAGCCCAGTAGCACAATAGGCAACATTGAGGCATCGTACAACATAAGCACAGCTACCCGCAACATAGCAATAGCCCAAGACGGCAGCATCATAATGAGCGAGAAGGACCTCGCCGACGACAAGCAGGGCTGGTATTTCGTAGGCAGCAACAACCGCGAGGGCTACATCATAGCATCTACGAGCGACCTCACAAGCGCCATAGCCATAAACAACGGAGTATTTACCGCAAGCGCCGAAGGCAACCGCTGGAAGGTATATGCCTGCAAGGAGAATGCCGAGCAATACTACTTCAAGACGGTAGATGGCGGCGAGACACTCTTCATCGACGGCGACAGCCTCTTCACATTCGGCAAGCAGCGCAACGCCTATGCTCGCGGCAATCAGATATACAACAACCCCTGCGGTACCCTTTCAAGCAACTACATCACTGCAGCCAAGCTGCACGGCGACGACGCTTTAAGTACCATCACATATGAGGCCGCATCGGCACCCGCCAACTGGCACGTGCTATACACAATCGACCGTGGCCGGGTAGCTATGGGTGGCAGCTTCACACTCGACATTACCCTCGCCAAAGCGGCAAGCAACGATATGGCCATCCACGCCCACTTCGACTGGGATGCCGACGGTATATTTGAAACCGCACAACAGATGAGCATCAGCGGCAACAGCGCAAGCGGCACATTCACCACGCCCGAAGATGCAAGCACCGCCGAGACACGTATGCGCGTGAGAGTGAACGAGAACGGCTTCAATAACGCCGAAGATGATGTTGAAGGCGTGGTATACGATTTCGTAATAACCGCTGCACCCGCAATGGAAGGCCGCACCGTAACCATAGGCACCAATGCCAAAGGCCGCGGCACAGCCACCCTTTCACAGGTAGCCGACGAATACAAGAAGGGTACCACCCTCACCGCCACCGCCACACCAAGCGGCAGCAACAGCTTCATCTGCTGGAAGGAGGGCAACATAATCGTATCGACAGAAGCCGAGTACACCTTCAGCGTCGACCACAACATAGCACTCACAGCATACTTCACCCCCGACACAGCCAATGGCGACGACATAATCACAGGCATAGCAAGCACCACCGCCACTGCCGACGTTCAGATAACAGCCGGCGAGGGCTACATACAGGCCCTGAGCAGCGACGAAGTAAAGAGCATCGCCATCTACACAAGCAATGCTGCATTGGCAGGCAAGGCCAAAGGCGACAAGATATCTATCGCAGGCCTCTCCAAAGGAATATACATTGTGAAGGTGCGCACAGCCACCGGCGAGAAAAACATAAAATTCTACAACAGATAATCATTAACCTATAACATAAAAACCATAAACAATATGAACAAGGACAAACTAATGCTCTTTGGCTGCAGCTTGATAGCAACTGCAGCAATGCAGGCACAAGAGGCACAAAAGCCCAACATTATATATATAATGTGCGACGATATGGGATATGGCGACCTCGGTTGCTATGGCCAGAAATACATAAGCACACCCCACCTCGACAGAATGGCTGCCGAGGGAATGCTCTTCACCGACGCCTATGCAGGCAGCCCCGTGAGCGCCCCTTCGCGCGCATCGTTAATGACAGGCCAGCACACCGGCCACACCAAGGTACGCGGCAATAAGGAATACCGCATAGGCAACATCACATACGGAAAAACCACAGACCCCACCCAAACAGGGCAGGAGCCCTACGACCCCAACCACATAATCCTCCCCGAGATTATGAAGGACAACGGCTACAACACCGGTATGTTCGGCAAATGGGCCGGTGGCTACGAAGGTTCCATAAGCACCCCCGACAAACGCGGTATCGATGAGTACTACGGCTTTATGTGCCAGTTCCAGGCCCACCTGTATTACCCCAACTTCCTGAACAAGTACAGCAAAGCCGATGGCGACACCGAGGTAACACGCGACATTTTGGAGAACAACATCGCCTATGCAATGCACGGCGACGAATACAAGAACCGCCGCGACTACTCGGCCGACATCATACACCGCAAGGCAATGGAGTGGATTGACAAGCAGACAGCCGACACCCCATTTTTCGGCATCTTCACATATACCCTGCCCCACGCCGAGTTGGCACAACCCAACGACTCCATTCTGCAGGCCTACCGCAACAGTTTCTGCATAGAAAAGACGTACGGCGGCGATGCAGGCTCGCGCTACAACCCCACCGACTGTGCGCACGCACAATTTGCAGGTATGATTACCCGCCTCGATGCCTATGTGGGTGAAATATTTGCCCTGCTCAAGAAGAAAGGCTTCGACGAAAACACCATAGTGGTATTCACCAGCGACAACGGCCCTCACGAGGAGGGTGGCGCCGACCCCGCATTCTTCAACCGCGACGGCAAACTCCGCGGCACCAAACGTTCCACACACGAGGGCGGCATACGCATACCCTACATTGTACGCTGGCCGGGCAAGGTGCAGGCGGGCAGCGTTAACGACCACCAGCTCGCATTCTACGACGTAATGCCCACCTTGTGCGAAATTATAGGCATCGAGAACTATGAAGCTAAATACGGCAAAGGCGAGAATGACTACTTCGACGGCATCTCATTCGCAAAAACCCTTTTGGGAAAAGAGGGGCAGGAGGAGCACGAATTCCTCTACTGGGAGTTCCACGAAACAAATATGATGGCCCTGCGTATGGGCAACTGGAAAATGGTTGTAAAGAATGGCAACTGTTCGTTGTACGACCTTGCCACCGACCTGCACGAGGACAACAACATAGCATCGCAATACCCCGATGTGGTAGCCAAGATGAAGGAAATCATACTGCAAGAGCACACAGCAAGCGACATCAGCCAATTCAACAATATAACCCTGCCTCAGTAATATATACCTTATATAATTATATATAGCCGACCGCATTCAAATGCGGTCGGCTATATTGTTTTCACGACACCCAAAAAGAACAAAATTTATAAAAAACTCAACATTTAACTATTTTTAACATCGGGGGGGTAATTTCACACCTAATATTTGTACATTTGCGCGCAATAGTTTTGCTTTTGCGCCCGCTGCACGTGTAAACCATTGATACACAGCGGGCATAAACACATTTGCCACTAAATAATTATTATTTACAGCAGAGCGCCAAAAGCAACCGGGCACAATACGTAAATTATTAATTTGCAAGTATAAAGTATTTTAATATTAGATAACTTAATTAAAAACATTTATGAGAAAATTTACATCTTTGATGTTGATGCTGCTATGCGCAGTAACAACTTGGGGACAAGTGTCACTTCCTCAAATTACAGAGGACACGAACAACCCTATCTATTACACAATCTACAACACACGTTCGGGTTCTACTGGTGATCGTAGTTTTGGTCAAGGTGGTCTCATCTATTTTGCAGGTGATGCTGTCGGCCTAAAAGATGCTGTAGATGAAATCACAAGCATTGACGACAAGTACAAATTTTATTTTACAGGTAGCTACGACGAGCTCTATGTTCACAATGCAGCGACAAGCAACAAGTTGGCAAGCGTAAGTTCTTGGACAGAAGAAGGCACTGCGTGGTGCGTAATACAGCGTACTGATGGCAACCTTGCTTTCGGCCCTAAGGGTGCAGCGAAGAATGATCAGACATGGTGGAACGAAAAAAACTACACAACCAATGAGAGCACAAGCGACTTCACCATATGGAGCGCAGAAGATGCAGGTTCGGGATTCGTAGTTGAGTCTGTAGAGGATTGCAAATTCCCCGAGTCAGACAAGTTCTACACCATTGAATGTCCTTTGTTTGAGAAGGTACAGGGTGTTAAAAAGGGCCTTTATGTAGATACAGACGGTTCAATCAAATGGAATACTGTAGATTTGACAAACAAAAATTTCTATTGGGTTACCACTGTAAACGCAGGAACCGTTGCTATTAAGAACTTAGGTACAGACACATATTTGAGCAACAACGCTATGAGTGAGACCGAGGTTGCAAGCGTTATAACCCCCCTTGGCAGCAATCAGTTCGGCATCAAGGCGAACGGTTATGTTATACACGCCGATGGACACGGTGAAGGCACAAAGTCAAATGGTTCGTTAGCAAACTGGGCAAACAATGCAAACACAGCGTCGGGTTGGTGCTTTGTTGAGCGTCAGGACCCCGATGCAGCACAGGAAGTAAACGTTATCTATTCATTTGTTTTCAATGGTGTTGAGAAATATAAACAAGAGACAGCAACACTTGTTGGCGAGGAGTACCCCGCAATAACAGTTTCATTCCCTTGGGGTGTATCGGCCGTAAAACCTGAAGGCACTATTGCTGCCGAGGACGTAGCCGAGGGTTCTGTAAACAAGACAATAGAGTTGTCGGTAAGCCTTCCTTTTGAATTTGAGAGCACATATGAGGATATTACATCTTGGTATATCTTGAAGTTCCACGCAAACCAAAACAACTACCTATACTATGATGGTACAGCAAATGTACTTGACGCAACAAAGACCTCTATCGACGCAAGCAACCTTAACGCTTATCGTTGGGCTTTCGTAGGAGACCCATTTGACGGTTTCAAAGTAGTAAATGCCGAGGCCGGCGAGGATAATGCTCTTAACGCAACTGCAAACGGTGCAACAATAGACACAGACAATGATCACCTCTTCAAGGTAACAGAAAGCTCTTATGGTACCAATGGCTTCTTTATGCAGAGCATCAACGGTGCTTCAACAGACCGCTTCAACAAACAGAATGGTAAGGTTGTATATTGGAGCGGAGCAGACGCCGGCTCTACATTTATGACAATATCAGAAGATGTTGAACTTGCAGCAATAGTTGATGCATTCAAAACAAATGCAACTGCCGGTTTAGGATATGTAGGTGGTTACAGCGCTGACAAAGCCGAGGCTGTTGCAGCTATATCTACCTACTCTGAAATGGTTAAATTCCAAGAGGAAAATAGCATTATCAACTTCGAAGAGGGCAAATACTATCGCATTCAGAACGTTTTCCGCACAACATACATCTCTGTTGCTAATGGCGAACGCGTTCTCAGAGAGCAGAGCAATGCAGATATCAACCAACTTTGGCAGGTAGAGGCTGCTACCGATGGTGCATACTTTATTAAGAGCCCCAATGCCGGTTATATGCAGGCTGTAGGAACAAACGCCCTTGTTGCCGAGGGTGCAGAACTTAACATCACCAGCTTTGTTGAGGGTGCAGGCCAGTTCAATATCACTACAAAAGGCAATAACGATATGCTCGCCGGTATCGACGCCACAACACTTGGTAAATGGTGGAGTGGTACCATCGGCTCAGATATGGCATACAGATTTATCGATGCTAATGATTTTGAAGTAACAGTAAATGAGTTTGCATCAATATGCTTGCCTTTCGCTGCAAAGGCAGAAGGCGATGTAAAGGCTTACGCAGTAGAGAACATCGACAACGTGAACGCATATGTTTCATTGGTTGAGAAAGCCGATATCGCAGCAAACCAGGGTGCAATCCTCGCCGGTAATGGCACATTCAAATTCAACATTGTTGATGCTGCCGAGGCCAACTGGACAAACAACAAACTTGCAGGTACAACTACAAACAGCTATATCGCTCCCGAGGGTGGTGCTGCATACGTTCTCGCAAATGGTGAGAATGGCATAGGTCTCTACCTCGCTGCATTGAACTGCGATGAGACAGGTGCCGAGGGTACAACACACTTTATGAACAACGCCAACAAGGCATACTTGCCCGTAGTTGCAGAAGCAGGTGCAAACGCAGCTGCAAGCTATAGCTTCAACTTTGATTGGGCCGGTACAACAGGCATCGAGGGTGTAGTAGCAGAGGGCGCACAGGATGGCGCTATCTACGACATCACAGGTCGCCGCGTTAAGGCTATCACAGCTCCCGGTATCTACATTGTAAACGGCCGCAAGGTGGTTAAG
>JAFVSR010000030.1 GCA_017503645.1 Bacteroidaceae bacterium
GGTATCGCCTTCATCACCGTAGGTCTTATGGCTATGGCATTTATGTGCTTCTCGGGTATTAAAATGTAATAAATGAAAGAGCTATGGATATACAATTAGTATTAGCAAGTATAGCAGTATTCCTTGTAATCATCCTTCTGTTGGTGATTATCCTGTTGGTGGCAAAGAAATATTTGCTCCCCTCGGGAAATGTCAAGGTTAAGATTAACGACGAGAACGAGGTAGAGGTTGCAGCCGGCGGTACTCTCCTGGGTACAATGGCCGAGAACGGCATCTTCCTTCCCTCGGCTTGTGGTGGAAAGGGCTCTTGCGGCCAGTGCAAAGTGCAGGTATTAGAGGGTGGTGGCGAAATCCTCCCCTCGGAGACAGGTCACTTCTCACGCAAGGAGCAGCAGGCCCACTGGCGTCTGGGTTGCCAGGTGAAGGTTAAAAACGACCTCTCTATCAAGGTGCCCGAGTCTGTAATGGGTGTCAAAGAGTGGGAGTGCGAGGTTATCTCAAACAAGAACGTTGCAACCTTCATCAAGGAGTTCATCGTGGCTCTTCCTCCCGGGGAGCATATGGACTTTGTGCCCGGTTCTTATGCGCAGATTAAGATTCCCAAGTACGATATGACCTACGACAAGGATATCGACAAGAGCCTCATAGGCGAGGAGTATCTGCCTGCTTGGGAAAAATTCGGTTTGCTTGGTCTCAAGTGCAAGAACACCGAGGAGACAATCCGTGCATACTCTATGGCCAACTATCCTGCCGAGGGCGACCGCATTATGCTCACCGTGCGTATTGCAACACCTCCCTTCAAGGCCGACCGTTCGGGCTTTATGGATGTACCCTGCGGTATAGCATCGTCATATATCTTCACTCTGAAGCCCGGCGACAAGGTAATAATGAGTGGCCCTTACGGCGATTTCCACCCCATCTTCGACTCAAAGAAAGAGATGATGTGGGTAGGTGGTGGCGCCGGTATGGCTCCTTTGCGTGCGCAGATTATGCATATGACAAAGACACTGAAGACCACCGACCGCACAATGACCTACTTCTATGGTGCGCGTGCGCTTAACGAGGTATTCTACCTCGAGGATTTCCTGCAGTTGGAGAAGGACTTCCCCAACTTCACCTTCCACTTGGCGCTCGACCGTCCCGACCCCGCTGCCGATGCAGCAGGCGTAAAATATACCCCGGGCTTTGTGCATCAGGTAATTTACGAGACCTACCTCAAAGACCACGAGGCACCCGAGGACATCGAGTACTATATGTGTGGTCCCGGCCCTATGTCAAAGGCAGTTGTAAATATGCTTGTTGATTTGGGTGTCGAGGAGAAATCCATTATGTACGATAACTTCGGCGCATAATAGCGACAAACAATAGAACCAAAGGTGATGCACGGCGTGCATCACCTTTGGTTTTGTTATAATTGTACAATTTTTTACAATAATGTAAACACCGGAGTCTGAATCGTAAAAAAAACAGTAGATTATGTCATAAAATTACACGAAAATAATGGGCGGTTTCTGCCGTTATTTTATATTTGCATATAGCAGGCCAAAGCTATGTGCAAATGCAATATTAACCATCTAACAATAACACTATGAAAAAATTACTCTTTATCTTGCTTGCCTTTGCGGGCATTACTATGTTTTCGTGCAGTGGTGGTGACGACGACCCCACAACACCCCCGCCACCTCCTTCAGGCGCAATAGATAAAACAAAACTTTTTGGCGAGTGGAAGCAGATGCCCGAACAATATTCCGATGGCAGATATAATGATGAGGATTATTACGCATCGTTGGTAATAAACAGCGACTACACCTTCACCGGAAAGTGGAGCGAAGGAGAAAGCAAGGAGCAGGAGGGTGTGTTCGAATATTGTGATGTAGAGGGCTACATTCAATTCAGTGGAGATAAAGTTACACTTTACGAACGTTTCTACAGCGAGGACGATGACGACTCCGAAGATGAGGTTCGGGAAGGGCTGGAAATAGTAACCCTCACCGACGATATTCTTGTGTTGCGCGAGCCCGAAACCGAGCATAACAGCAATCTTGTATACGGGTATACGTATTATGGCTTCTATCGCGAAGGGGCGGCCGCCAAACTCCCAACCCTTGGCTATGAGAGCAACGTATCAAATGCCGAGATGAAGATATACGACAGTGCAGGCTCACTGCTTACCAACACCTTCACTTGCTCATATTCCGAGCAAGAACAAACTTTGAAAGTGAGGATATTTGTGACAATGCTCGATGGTACCGTGCACGAATATACCGACGTTTATGTGTCGGCCTTCGGTGAGCTTGAGAGCTACGATAAGTTTGTCTATCCCACGGGTGGAACCAACCAGGTGAACCTTGATATTCAACAAAATTTCTTCCCCGATTCGCGTAGCAACGAAATTACTATATACACATCTGGCATTGCAGGCGGGCAATTCTACCCCGAAAAGACCATTACCGTTGTGCAGAGCGGTATGCCATCGTCGGGCGGTAGCACCGGTGGCGATACCGGCGGTTCTTCGGGTGGTAATACCGGCGGAACAACCGAGAGCGAGTGGGTGCGCGTGAGCGACTCCCCGGGTAAGATGCCCTATTGGTATTGTCCCACCGATGGTGAAACAATTCCGGCCAATCCTCCTTCGAAAAATTATACCACATACAAGAATACTCGAACCGGTGCTTACAAAATAGAGTATGCATATGATGAATACACCGTGAAAAAAGGGTATAATAAAATTACGATAGATACAGAGGCTCATTCTGTATATGATAGCAAATATGGCTTTTGGAAATCCTGTATCGATGAATACTATATAGAATGTACCGTTTATTAGTATACATCACACTAAGGCTGCCCCGGCAGCCTTAGTGTGCTAATGCGGGGCACTGCTACGTGCAATTTTGTAAATATTCAAATATTCGTTATCTTCGCAGGCAGAACCTGAAGCTATGTACCTCTCTATCCTCATACCCACATATAACTATAACTGCACGCCCCTTGTCACTGAGCTTGCCGCACAGGCAAAGCGCATAGTGGGGTTGCAGTGGGAAATCATTGTGGGCGACGACGGCTCCACTAATGAGGCAGTGGTAACAGCCAACCGTGCAATAAACAGCCTGCCCTGTTGCGAGTATTGGGAGCGTGGCTTCAACAGCGGGCGAGCCGCCATACGCAACCGCCTCTATGAGCGCAGTCGCGGGCGCTGGCTGCTCTTCCTCGACAGCGACGGTATGCCCGTGAACAGTAATTTCCTTGCGGCCTATCTTGCAGCGGTACAAGGGCTGTCGGCAGGTGCTGTTTGCGGCAGTGTGGCACACCCCGCAACCCTTCCCTCGCCCGCAGTATCACTCCGTTGGCTACACGAAACAACCTATGCACGGCGTGCCACGGTGGAGTGGCGCAATGCACACCCCTATGCCAATTTCCGCACCTTCAATTTTCTCATACATCGCGACAGCTTTGCCCGCGTGATGTTCGACGAACAGGTGCACAGCTATGGCTACGAGGATAATCTCTTTGGCCGCGCCCTGCAAGATGCCGACGTGCAGGTGAAGCACATAGACAACCCTATGATGAATGTGGATATAGAGGAGAATGCCGCCTACCTTGCCAAGAACGAGGAGGCCCTGCGCACCCTTGCTGCCCACTACGATACTATGAGCCCGCTTATAACCATTGCGCAGGGGGTTGAAAAGATAGAACGCAACCATTTAGGATGGTTGCTGTCGCTTGTTTACACTCTGTTCCGCCCATTGCTCCTGCGTAATCTCCACGGCTCTGCACCGCGAATGTGGGTATTCAACCTCTACCGCGCAGGCTATCTGCGCAGCCTGTTGCGCAGGCGGGTGGGGTAGTGCTGTTACATCCCCGTTGCCTGCAAAAATTCCTTGTGAACAGCGTTGCTCTCTTGCGCTCTTCTGCGCCACTCCTCGCTGCCATAAACACCCGCCTTGCTGTAGTCAAATGGCTTGAATCCTATTTTTCGTATGGCACTCTTCTTCTTGAACGAGAAATCGTCGGCAAGCGGGTTTGTCATCTGCGGGTTTATGAAGCGGGCGCTCTTTTCGCGCTGCTGTTTCCACTCCTCGCTGCTCCTGCCGCAGAACGACAGCGTGTCGCCATAGCTCCAATAGATGTTATCCGCAATATCCATATTTGCCGTGAACCACTTGCCCCTGGCAGTTGTACCACCATTTTGCAATATTATGTTGCGCCTGAATGTAAAGGAGTTGTGCTCCTCGGCTCGTGATGTCTGCATCTGGCAGTTGTTGCCGAAAGCAAAAATATTGTTCTCCACCCTGTTTTCCCTGCCATAGTGCTGGTGAAAGGCACCGTCGTGGCAGCGGTAAACAAGGTTGTTTCTTATCTCAATGTGGCTGCTCCCCTCGTCGGTGTATATTCCCCAGCCGCCGTAGCTTGCCGCCTCTATGTCGTGTATCACATTGCCTATGATGCTGTTGCCTGTGCCTGCACCCAGTGTGTATATGCCGCCAAGGTCCGAAAGTTCGCCTTTCCCTATGTTGTGTATGTGGTTATAAGCAATGGTGTTGTCCGCGGCGGGGCTGCTACCGTATCCCCACTTCCAGCCCACAGATATGCCGCTGTAGCTAAAGTCCGATATATCGTTATGTGTCACCTTGTTACCTGCGGAGTGGTGTATGGCAACGCCCACGCCTTCGGCAATCTCCCTGCCACCGCTTCTTATAATGTTGTTGTCTATTATATTACTGCTTGTGACAGCGCCGCCGTGGTATTTGGTGAGCCCTATCTTTATTCCCCCTGCACCCAAATCGTGCATATAACAGCCCTGTATGGTGGTGTTGTGGCACTGCTCTCGCAACCATACTGCATATGCTCCTGTGTGGGCAAACGTACACTCCTTGAATACAATGCCTTTGGTGAAATTAAGTTCTATTGCCGCCCCTGTGTTCGCAGCAGCCTGTGAAGGGTAGTAGCCTGTGCGTGGCAGGGAGAATTTGCTCACTATGAATGTGATGCCTTCGAATGTAATGTTCTCTATATAGCCGTTCTCGTTGCCGCTTATATCCAACCACTTGGTGTTGCAGGGGATGAAGCACTCGCTATTCTCCAATTTCTCGCCCTTGCGCGGTATGTAGGTGAGATAGCCGTTCTTGTAGTCCATATACCATTCGCCTGCAGAGTCCAGCGCGTGGGCATAGTCATATATGAAGTAGGGCGTTCCCTCCGTGATGCTGTTTAGCGGTGGCAACTGCTTGCCGCCTATGCTGAAGGAGCTGTTTGCTTTGTTAATCACGTCAATGTGCATCTTGGAGTTGCTCCATTTATGGTAGAACGATGCTTTGGGTTGCCCGTTCTCCCCGGGCCAAACGTGTTCCAATGCCGTTAGCTCCTTGCCCTCTATCCTCACCGTTGCGTAGCTCTCTTTTGTGCTTTTGCCCTTGTCAGTGATTGTTTCGGTAACTTTCGCGGCTTTGTAGAATCCATTGTTGGGCGTGCGGGCAAGGGTGGCGCGTCGGCCGTCAATGTACAGTTGCTCAAATGTGAATGCCTCGTCGGCACAGCAGGCAATGTGCGCCTTGTACCTGTTGCCGCTTTTGTATTCCCAGTTGGTAATCCTTTTGCCTCCAATGAAACGCGCCTTTCCACCTGCGCCTCTCACCACTATGGGGCGTTTGTTGGGGGCTGTTATGCGGCACGCGCTTTCCATATAGTAGTCGCCCGCAGCCACCTCAATGTAAGCAGTGTCGGTTGCCGTGGTGGATATTGCCATATTTATACCGGCCTGCAATGTGCGCATAGGCGCCTCCTTGGTGCCCTTGTTGCTGTCGCTACCTTGTGGCGATATATATATGTGGCTTTGTGCCGTGGCGGCTATTGCGGCTATGGCCGCTATTACCACGCATAGTATTTTTTGGCAGTTGTATATAATATCACGCCTTATTGTCATTTCGAGAGAGCGTAGCGACGAGAAATCTGAAATAGATTCCTCACGCAAGGTTCGGAATGACAGATACCTGTAATTGGCGCAGAAACGTAATTGATTGCCTGAACTTTTATTCATCATCCTATCATTATCCCGTTAAAAATTCTCCCCGATTCTATTCCCAACCTGCGTGCCGAAAACCACTCTGAGTACTGCGTGTAGGTGCATACGCCCGCTATCTCAATGTTTTGTGCCGGCACACCGCAGGCAAGCAGCTGCAGGCGGTTGGCCTCCCATAGGTCTATGTGCCATTTGGCCTGCCGTGTAGCTATCTCCTTCATCGGGAAACCGCCCTTCTCAAAGGCAGCATACACCTCGTCGCCCACCTCAAAAGCGTCGCACCCTATGCTTGGGGCTATTACGGCTTTTATATCTTGTGGCTTGCAGCCGTGAATCTCGCCCATACTCTCTATGCAACGCTCCACTATGCGCGCTACGGTACCACGCCACCCCGCGTGCACCGCAGCCACCACCATCCTTTGCGTGTCGCACAGCAATATCGGTACGCAGTCGGCAGTGGATATCCCTATGCAGGTGCGTGGCAAGGCTGTCATCACGGCATCTATGCCTTGCAGGGCTTCGGTCTGTTGCTCTCGGCTTTTGCTCATAAATGCGGCATCTATGTTCAGTACCTCGCAGCCGTGTGTCTGGCGGGGCAGCACAAGCCTGTCGTCGGTTATGCCAAGCTCGCGGCATAGCAGTGCGCGGCAGTGTGCCACGTGCTGTGCCGTGTCGCCGCAGTAGTGGGTTATGTTGAACCCGCCATATTGCCCTGCGCCTCCCCGCTTTGTGGAGAAGGCTGTTATGTGTGGGTGTATGTTGTATTTCAGTTGTTCCATTATCTGTTTGCAATCATCATATTCGCAAATATAATGATTTTCTTAATATAAATATTCTCCTTTGCGGGTGCCCTCGCCGAAAACGAAATGTGGGGCAGGCACAAAACCTCCTCAGTCTTGCGATGAATCGCAATCCGGCTCCTCCTGATGAGGAGCAGTTTAATGTACCAAAAATACGAAATGGTGTGCCGCGGCACACCATTTCGTATTTGTCTTATAATGCTGAAAATATTTAGAATACCTTCAAAGCCTGCTCAAGGTCGGCAATGATATCCTCGGCATCCTCAATACCTACCGAAAGACGAATGAGGTCGGGGTCTATGCCGCTCTCCTTCAACTGCTCGTCGCTCAGCTGGCGGTGTGTGTGGCTTGCGGGGTGCAGCACGCACGAACGGGCATCGGCCACGTGGGTAACAATTGAAATAAAGTTGAGGCTGTCCATAAAACGTATGGCATCTTCTTTGTCGCCCTCAACGGCAAAAGCCATCACACCGCAGCCACCGTTGGGCAGATACTTCTGTGCAAGGCTGTGATATTTGTCGCCCTGCAATCCGCTGAAATTAACCCATTTAACTTTGGGATGTGCTTGCAAGAACTCTGCCACCTTCTGCGCGTTCTCGCAGTGGCGGGGCATACGCAGGTGCATTGTCTCCAAGCCTAAGTTCAGCAAAAAGGCGTTCTGCGGAGCCATCATCGCACCTAAGTCGCGCATAACCTGCGACACCACCTTTGTTATGTAGGCAGCCTTGCCAAAGTTCTTTGTATAAACAAGGCCGTGGTAGCTCTCGTCGGGCTCGGTGAGGCAGGTGAATTTGTCGTGGTGTGCCTCCCAATCGAAGTTGCCGCTGTCAATCACGGCGCCACCCACTGCAACAGCGTGGCCATCCATATATTTAGTGGTGGAGTGGGTAACAATGTCGGCACCCCACTCAATGGGGCGGCAGTTGATGGGGGTGGCAAATGTATTATCTACAATAAAGGGCACGCCGTTTTTGTGTGCTATTGAGGCGAATTTCTCAAGGTCTAACACGGCGGCACCGGGGTTCGAAATGGTTTCGCCAAAGAGCGCCTTGGTGTTGGGGCGGAACGCCTTTTCAATCTCCTCGGCTGGTGCATCGGCGTCAACGAAAGTTACCTCTATGCCCATCTTCTTCATTGTAACCGAGAAGAGGTTGTACGTGCCGCCATAGATGGTTGTGGCCGACACAAAGTGGTCGCCCGCCTGGCAAATGTTGAGTATTGCATAGAAATTGGCTGCCTGCCCCGACGATGTGAGCACAGCGCCCACGCCCCCCTCGAGCGCCGCAATCTTGGCGCCCACAGCATCTACCGTGGGGTTCTGCAAACGCGAATAGAAGTAGCCCGAATCCTCAAGGTCGAACAGCTTTGCCATCTGCTCGCTTGTCTCATATTTGAATGTGGTGCTTTGGAAAATGGGCAGCACACGCGACTCGCCCTTCTTGGGCTGCCAGCCACCCTGAACGCATATTGTTCCTTTGTTTAGTTTCTTGTCCATAGTTTATTGTTTTCTTTAATTATAATCCTATAATTCAATTTTTGGCGAAGATAATACTAATCGTTGTGAAATTATTTTAATTACCTTACTTTTTTATATAAAATTTGCTTACCATTTGAATTTCCCTTTTTTATTCTATTTATCATAATGTTGAAAACCGATGTAGCGCGGGATAGTGCAAAACCGCGCTTTTATGCTAAAAAAACGGCGGTTGGTATAAAATGCAGTATTGTGGTGTGTTAAAAATGGCCTTTTGTTTTGAAAAATTCGGTAAAATTAACTAATTTTGAGCAATTTATGCATAGTGTGGCTTTGTGTGTTTGCGTCAACCAAAGTGTATGCAAAATGATGATTTTTACACCGGGAAATAATAAAATAATAATAACTGCTTGCGTGGCGGCATAGTACGTTTACGCAAAAAAAAGAAAAAGAAAATGAGAAACATTTTTACTCGTTTGTGGGTTGTGTCGCTGCTACTGCTGACGACGGCAACCGTGAGTGCACAGCTTACCTCATTAGAGGTGGGGCAGGTGTACCGTTTTGTGAGTGCAAGAGCCGACCGCTCTTTAAGTGCCGATGGTGTCGATGATGTCCACACAAAGACCACCGATGCTGCCGATACAAAGCAGGAATGGTATGTAACCAAGGAAGGCGACTACTACGTGTTGCGTAACCTCGCTTGTGGTAAATACCTCAAAGGAGCCTATTCGGCAAACACGCCTTGGTCTATGACCGATGACTACAGCGACGAGTACAACAAATTTGAGCTGCATACATCAAATTCCACCCTTAATACGTTAAAGACCAAAAGCTCTGATGGCTATGGTTATATGCACGACGATAACAATGGCGACAACGGTGGGTACAATATTGTAGGTTGGTTGAATGGAGACGGTAATACCGGAACCCGTTGGACAATAACCAAGGTCGATTATACAACAGAGCAGATAACCGCTTTGCTCGAAAAGGCACCAACCACAGCAGAGCTTGAAGGCTACGCCACTGCGCTTGGAGAGCTCTTTAGCGATGCCGCTTGTGTTACTCCTAAACTGGCCTCTCTTTCTGCGGCAAAAAGCAACGCCGCATATTCAGACCTCCCCACTGCCCTGCAAGCAATGGTAGATAAAGTGTATAATGAGAAAGCCGGAACCATTGAGGCTTGGGCCGAGGATAATGCCGACGATGCAAAAGGCGACTGGAGCGGTGAATATGCCAAAAAGTTCCGTGTGCAGATGTACGAGCCCTATAGTATTGCGGGCGACATTACATCGTGGTTGGGAATAAACGCACACGCCAACAACGACAACCCCACAGGTATTCACATGCCCGAGGCCGGAACTCTTTATGTAATGGTGGAGGGTACTATAAAAGATGGTGCAAGCCTGCGCATTGTTGATGGCGGGCACAACTCGCGAGTAACCAATGCCACAAGCGGTGGATACACGCTAAAGCCCGGTTTGAACGTGATAATCTACACCGGCACAGCCGGCCAGCTCTACATCTGCTACAATGTTGATACATACAACCCCGACGGAGCAACAACAGCCGAAAAATTCCCTCATAAACTATCGGAATATCCTCCTTTGAAAATTCACATTGAGGGTGGTGCCATAACCGGCTACTACAATGCTTGTGGCGACTTCCGTGCAGCAGATTCGGGTACAGAAGATTTGTGGAAAACCATTACCGGCGCAAGCGTCGATAACGATGCCGATTGGGTATATATGGAAACACGTGCCAATTTGAACGTTATTCCCCTGCTTGCCCATCGTCAGATACTGCTTTTCCACCTGAACGATTATACTCACGAAGATGGTGGAACAAGCAGAGGAATGGCATACTATCTGCCCGACCAGCTTGATGTTCCTACCACTCCATATAATAGCACAAAGAATTGGGCCGATTATGGAATGGAATGCGACCCTTCGACAGGTAAAATAAACATTATGCTCGAGGCATGGGATCGCATTATGTACTCCGAGCTTGCAACAATGGGTCTTGTGAGTCAATCGACAATGGCGCAGATGAATGCTTTCTATCCACGTTGGGAGAGCGACTACACGACTAAGTACGAGATGTACGACTACACAAAAAAATCTCCTATAGATAATAAAACCTATCAAGAGTTCTGTAACGGCTTGGACTACAGCGAGTACTTCAACCACCACGGTGTTGCATTGGGTACCGAGAGTGGTTATATGTATGGTGGCTGGGACCACTGCGGTTATAGCATAACCACCTATGACGGTATTGTACGGAATATGGCCAACAGCGCAGGTTCCACTTGGGGCCCTGCCCACGAGATTGGCCACCAGCACCAAGCACCGCTCACATTGAACGGTCTTACCGAGGTTACCAATAACCTCTTCTCGAACATTGCACTTTGGTACAAGGGTATGTCTACATCGCGTTACAATGGTGACAATGGTTCATTGGAGAGCGTGCTCAATGCATACAATACCGAGGGAAGCGATATTTACACAAACAATATTTGGGCCCTTACTCATTTGTACTACCGTCTGTGGCTCTACTACCACCTTGCAGGTAACAACACACAGTTCTGGCCCCGCTTGTACGAACTTTTGCGTCAGCAACCTATGCAAAAGGGCTACAATGTATCGGGTGATGTATCTACATTGCATTTTTATAAACTTGCCTGCCAGGCTGCAGGCGAGGACCTCACAGAGTTCTTCCGTGCTCACGGCTACTTCTCTATAATGGACAACCGCTTGGTGGGCGACTATAGCAACTCGGTATACGAGGTTTCGCAAGAGATGATAGACGAGGCTATTGCCGAGGTAAAAGAGATGGGCTACGAAGAGAACCTTGCCATTATATTCATTTGCGACGACGATGAAAATGCCACTTATGTTCAGCACGATGGTGTATCAACGCGCGAAATTTATGGCGAAACCACTCCAGACTCCGACTTTGGCTCTGTTTCCGACTTTATCAACGGCAATGTATCTGTTGAAACAACCTACACAGCCACACTCAACAGCGATGGTACACTTACTATGAGTGGTGGTGAAGGTGGTGTTGGTTTCCTTGTGCTCAACGAAGATGGCGAAATTGTTTCATTCAGCAATAAATCTACCTTCGCAATATCCGACGAGGCTGCATACCTGCTTGCCACAGGCAAGGCTTCTGTTGTTACAGTAGATACAGAAAGCACCACCACCGAGGCCGAGGTTGATGTAACCGCAATGCGTTTTGCACTATTGCAGGAACTTATTGAGAATGCAATAGCCCTCACCCAAAATACCAGTGCAACTCGCGTGGGTTTCTACAAGTCATCGGCAGTAGAGAACCTTCAAGGATATGTAGAAATGGCACAGGAGGTTATTGCCAACGGCGACCTTGCCAACTTGCAGGCTGTTTACGAGTTGCTTTATAACGAGTATAACGCAGTTGTTGCCAATGAGTTCTCGCGCGTAACATTTGTTCCCGGCAGCAAGTATGCAATTATAAGCGTAAAGAGCAACGACCGTATCTTGACATACTCCGGTTCTAATGTAACTACGGTTTCCGGCAATGCCGATGCCTATAGCTCTACCGATGCTTATCAATGGTACATAGAAAGAGATGGAGCCTACTATATAAAGAATGCCGGAACAAGTAAATACATACAAGATGTAACCGACCAAAACGGAGTACTCTACACAGTGGGCGACAATAAGGTTAATATGAACATAAACGAAGTTGCGCTTGGCTGTTATACAATAGCCACTTCCAACGTGCCGGGTAGGTATATGAATATGGATGGTGCAAATGCGGCAAGAATTATAACTTGGGGCGATGCTTATAGCGAAAACTCGCAATGGGCCTTCATTCTTTTGGAGGCTGATGACACAAATAGAGCCAAGGAGGAACTCCTTGAGTTGTCAAAGAAAACGCTTGCCCTTGTAAACGAGGTAGCCACAGTAAGCTATAACGAAGGTAGCAAAATATCATTGCAATCGTCAAGCTCAACAGCCGCCAACTATATATGGTCGAACGCGGCAGTGTCGGGCAACGATGTGGATAAACTCATCGACGGCAATAAAGATAGCTTTTTCCACTCGCAGTGGAATAATTCAACCGCTCCCGCCGATGGTTGGGGCCACCACATAAGCGTGGATTTGGGTACAAGCAGCACACTCACATCGTTTAAGTTCAAATTTACCACTCGTAACGCAAGCGGCCTATCAAACTACCCCAAAACCATAGAGGTTTATGGTAGCGACGATAATAGTACTTACACAAAATTACAAGTGGCATCGGGTTTTGCAACAGGTGCAGGTGTAGATAACGAGGCCGTTGTTATGGGCAATGGCACTGCCTACCGCTACTTGCGTTTCCTTGTAACAGATGCCACCGGCAACAACAGCGGCACTAACACCGGTAGCGATGATATGGTATTCTTCCATATGTCGGAGTTCTCAATCTACCCCGTTACGGTATCGGCCACAGTGAAGAGCGATTACACATCGGGCGTAACAGTTGATGCCGTGCTGGCTGCATACAACGATGCCGAGCAGGGCAAAACGGTATATAACAACGCAAGTGCAACGCTTGCTGATATAAATGCAAAGAAAACAGCATTGGGCGACGGCACTGCTGCCGGTTCATACACCACATTGCTCAATGAGTATAATTCTGTTTTGAACAGCGTGCTCAATGCAAAGAAAGCCCAATTGCTAACATTGATAACAAACACCAACAATTTGATTAAAACCGTGGGTAGCGTTGAGTTTACCGATGTTCCATTGGCGCTTACTACAGAAAACCTCTATTGCAACGATCCCTGCTTGCGCAACGACACTGATTATAGTGCAGATTATGTTTCTAAACTCACCGATGGTGTCCATAGTACATTTATGCACACCGACTGGGATGACTCAAACTCTGCCGGCAGTGCTCCTCACTACCTGCGTGTAGATATGGGCGAGGGTGAAACCATTACTCAATTTAAGTTCAGTTACACAACCCGTGATAATGGTAATAACTGCCCCACAATAATAGTGGTAGAGGGCTCAAACGATGCGGGTGGCAATGGCACTTACACCACTATAACAACATTGACCAAAGATGCCAATAGTCTGCCTGTTGAATATGATACTTTCAATTCAGAAACTATAATATCGACAGTTCCTTATCGTTATATACGTTTTAAGGTTACTGCTACAGAATCGGGCGATTCGTTCTTTGTAATGTCCGAGTTTAGCTTTACCAAGGCAAACCAGCCTGTGGTAACAATGACAAACACAAGCACCAAAGCCGACGAGGCTCTTGTGTTCGACACTTACCTTGCAATAACAAAATCTCAGAAGTTGCACAATGACGCAACAACGGTTGCCTTGCTCGATGCCGCAATAGCCGACCTTCAGGTTGCATACGACAAACTGGATGAGGCGATAAAAACCCCTGCCGCCATAGACAAGAGCGTTTTGCAGGCATTGTACAACGAGGTTTCGCCCTATTATACTACTGTTCAAGAGCTCTACGCAAGTATGGCCGATGAGAATGGTGCCGTAAATGAGAATTATTCACCCTCGTCGCTCACCAACGAGCAGCTTGCGACAGCCAAGACCGCGCTCGATAACGTACAAACAGAGCTCCTTGCTGCTCAAACCGCACTCAGCGATGCCACATCGCAAGATGATATAAATGCAGCAAAAGAGGCGTTGAACATAGCATATGATGCCCTGAAGGTACAAGAGAACGACTTGCTTGCAATAAAGAATGAAAACGTCAATCTGCAGGAAACCTTCGACAAGAGTAACCTTAATACTCTTATCAACAGCACAAATACCCTGCTTGCAGCGATAAACAGCAAGGCGGACGACTATTATGCGCCCACCGCCCTTGCTCTCGATGAACTGAACGAGGCATTTGCTTCTGCACAAGATGTGGCTACTCGTTATTACATCACCGAGGAACAGTACACAACTGCGTGTGATGAACTTAACACTCGTTACACTGCTATCAACAATGTTGTTGCTGCCGATGTTGCCGACCGTGCAATCCTCACCGAGGCTATTGACAAAGTGAATACTTTGCTCACCGACATTGCCACAACTCGCGAGCCTGAAAAACTTGCACTTCCTTTGCAGGTAACAAATGCCGAGAATAGTTTCTATATATGGTCCAATGCTCCTGCCGACGACGACAATGGTATTGGTGCTCTCTTGGATAATAACACCGGAACATTCTTTGGAACAAATTGGAGGAATGGTGAAGTTGATCCTTACACTCACTACCTTGAGGTGGATTTGGGTGCTGCAACATATATAAACAAACTCTCTATGGATTATACCACACGCGAAAGCGGGTATGAAAACCAACGCCCCACAGCAATAAAGATTCTTGGTAGTAACAATAAGGTAGATTACACCTTGATAAAAACCATAGAAGAAGGCCTTGCAACCGGTGCGTGCGAGCAGTGGGCAATGGAGAATCCTCTTGAGCTTGGTGCACCGTTCCGTTACATACGCTTTGCTGTGGCTACACAAAAGGGTTATTTCAATATGGCCGACTTTAACCTCTATGTAATTCCTGAACACACCTTTGTTCTCAAAGAATACTACACAACCGCTAAAGGCATTGGGCTCGAAGAGTTGTGCATAGCTTTGCAGTCGGCTCAATATGCCGCAGAGCACTATATCACAAGCGACCGCCTTACAATGGTTGTTAATATGTTGAATAAGTATTACGACGTTACCAATGGTGTTGTTGAAGATGATTACACAACACGCGATGGTCTTACAACTCTTATTACCGACACAGAGGCTCTTATAAATAAGGTGGCCACCGTTACCGAGGTCGCAACACCCGAGTTGAGTACTGCAAATGTATATTGCAACGCCGATAACTCTACACATGGCAGTGCAAATGCCGCCGATAAACTTGGCGTGGCAGCTCTCTTCGATGGTGACATATCCACTCACCTGCACACAACATACGGCGGTAATGCACAGGACGATGACCTTGACCATTACATTCGAGTGGATATGGGCGAGAACAACCCTGTAGCTGCATTCAAGTTCTCATATAAGGGCCGCAAAAATAATACAAATAACTCACCCACTGCAATAACCGTACAGGCGGCTAATGATGTGGATGGTAATTGGAATGACATAATCTCTCTCTCAGATATGGTGATTGTAGAAGGCCAAACCGCTACATATCAATCTCCTTATATTGAGATGAACGAGCCTTATCGCTATGTACGTATTATGGTTACTGATACTTATAATCACGATTATACGACGTACAATGGTACAACTCACAAATTTTTTGTATTGAGCGAGTTCGATTTTGTATCGTACCCCATAGTGGAGGTTAATGCTGATTATCCCAATGTAGTAGCAGAACTTGTGACAGATGCATATAATGAGAAAGGTAATGCAACTGAGGCTACCGGTTATTATATGACGGAGAACGAGTATAATACTACTCTCAATGAGTTGCAGGCTGCATACGATGCTTTGAAGACTGCAAGCCAAGCCGACAAAACTGCTCTTAAGAAACTTATTGAGGATACGGGAATTCTTAAAAATGAGTTGTATGAGATGGCTTACGACGCAAGCGAAGTTGCATTAAGCGCAACAGAGGGTGATGCCGGATATCTCTATTGTAATGCTGTGGAAAAGCATTCGACCTGGACCAATGACCATCTTGGTGTTCCTGCATTGCTTGATGAGGATGCAAGTAACTGGTTGCACACAATGTATTCGAATTACGATTCAGAAGATGGCCTCGACCACTATCTGCGTGTGGATTTGGGTGCCGGCGTTGCTGCCAACTATATTGAATTTAAATATAATGCACGTAATGAAAATTTAGCACCTTCTATAATTGTGGTACAGGCTTGTAATAGCTTGGATGCTGATAGTTGGACCGATATTGCTACACTCAAAGGTCTTTCTGCAACAACAGATGAAGTTGCCTCGGGTTGCCTAGGCAATGGCACCGAATATCGTTATTGGCGATTTATGGTTACAGCAACTAATAAAGGAGATTTATCTATGGGTCACCCATACTTTGCCTTAACCAATTTTGAAATGTATACCTGCACAAATGTGGAGATCGGTGAGCAGTTGAAATACACTCCCACAATCTATATATACACAACCACAGAGCTTGTTACCGAGGTGGAAAATGCCATAACCGCAGCAACTGATGTTGATAATAATGTCAATGCTACACAGACAATTGTTGATGCCGAGGTTGAGGCGTTGCAGGCTGTTTACGACAAACTTGAGGAGGCTTTGAAGTACGCCGATGTTCCAGTGGCAATTACTACTGACGAGGAGAACCCTGTGCTCTACAAGATATTCATCAAACGCACAGCCGATGTAACCGTGCTCAAGTACGATGAAACCACCAAGCAGGTTGCGGTAGTAAACACTGCCGACAACAGCAGCTGGCAGGCTTGGTACTTCACAGGTTCTGAGAACGGTGTACGCATACATCCCTTCAATGCCGACGGCAAAGTGCTTGCAGCCGACAACACAAGTAACGCAGCTGCAACAGTATGGGCCGCAGCTAAGGGCGAAAAGAACTTCGATGAGTGGAAATTTGTGAGCCGTGCCGATGGTTATTACAACATACAGGCACACGACGGCAGCAACTATTTCAGCAACAACGGCGGTACAACCAAGAATATGGGCTTCTGGAAAAGCGACCCAAGCACCGACACAGGCTCACTCTTCAAGTTTGTTGAAGCCGAGTTCGATAACGACAACGCCCGCTACTACCAGTTGAGCGACGTTAAGGCTACTATGATAGATGGCACAAACATCTATGGCGGAACAAGCGTTGGTCTTTACACAGGCGGTAAGGAGTATCGCGAGGCATACACAGCTGCAGGCGCCATAGTTACAGCTGGTAATACAGGTGACGCTACAGAGTGCCACAATGCATACAAGGCATTGCGCGAGGCAAAAGAGAACCTTTCATACAACGCTCCCGATGCCGAAAAGGTATATTATATAAAATCGGCAGCGACAGGTGAGAATACAGAATATTGCCAGGGTACTTATGTTTACTCACCCAACAAGTCTGTAACAAGATCTCGTGGTAACTACACAGGTACTCATAACCATACACATCTGCTTTTCGATACAATGTCGGAGATCGGTACTAAGGCTCATGCAGCTTTCCAATTCGTGGCAACAGACACCCAGGGCTCTTATAAGATTAAGAACCTGCACACCGGGCTTTACGTACAAGCGTTCACCGGTACACATATGAGTACAGAGGCGGGTGATGCTGCTATTGTGAAGATTGCAGGTTTTGCCGATGGACAAGTGACATTGAAGATAGGCGACAACTCCCCCATGCACGCACAGCGGGATTATGGTGTAATTGTTCAGTGGGGTGCCGAAGCAGGTAACGCATCGTTGTGGACTATCAACGAGATTACAGAAATCGAGGACTTAACATATACCACAACAATGAGCCAGCTGGGTTATGGCACATTGATGCTTGGTTACGACGTGAATGTTCCCGAAGGAATCACAGCCAATGTAGCAACAAAGGTAGATGGCAAGTACATTATCTTCGAAGAAGTTGGTGGTGTAATTCCCGCAAACACAGCTGTAATTCTCAAGAGCAAAGAAGAGTTGACAGAAGCTCTCACACTCAACTTTGAGTATGCAGGCAACAATGCGGTTGCATTAGAGGATAATATGCTTGGTGGTTCGCTCTACGATACTACTATCGATGGAGTTAATAATAAGGTATACCAGATGCAGGCCAATAACGGAACCGTTAAGTTCTACTGGATGTATGCCGAGTATAACCAGGCCGGTGAATTGACCAATGCCGGCACCGACGATGGCGGGTATGTGAAACTCCCTGCAAACAAGGCATATTTCTCTATGCCCAAGAGCGAGGGCGCATCATCATACAGCTTCCGCTTCCCGTGGGATGGCACTACCGACATAGAGGGAATTGTAACCGAAGATAATGACGCTCTCAATGGCACGATATTCGACCTGCAGGGCCGCAAGATAGTTGAGATTGCCGAGCCCGGTTTCTACATTATCAACGGCAAGAAGGTGTTTGTTGAAGAGATTAAATAATGTTATATTTCAATATTAAAATTAACAGATTATGAAACGTAATAAATATATGAGCCCTTTGGCCAAGATGATAGAAATAAGCACAATGACCGTTATTGCCGATAGTTTAGAAATGGACGACAACCGTGGTGGTTCAAGTACCGGTCCGGTAATGTCGAACAAGCAACAGGGCACCTGGGGCGACGTCTGGAGCAAGTAACCGGCTTATCACTTTATAGCAAGCGAGGGTGGCACTGCCACCCTCGCTCTTTTTGCAATAATTATATGCAAGAAAACAAACATATCCCCGCCCACTGCAGGAGAACTCCCCCTATCAAGCGGAACAATATACTTTATACTACATAAAAATGAGGCTGACTAAAAAGTATTTTTTAGCAGCCTCATTTTGCAGGGAGATGAATAAAAAGATGTAGTTTAAGGCTTGCGCAGCCTGAAAAACCGCAGTTTACTAAGCGTAAATGAGGATTTTGAAGGCAAGCGTAACGCAAAA
>JAFVSR010000031.1 GCA_017503645.1 Bacteroidaceae bacterium
GAGAAAGGGGCCGGAAGTGCAAATAACGCAATAAAAGTCAGCAATAATGCTCCTGTTTTTATCAATGAGAGTATGAACGATTCTTACAAGATACCACAAGGTGCTTGTATGGCAATACCTGTATATGTAAATGATGCCGATAATGACATTCTCACATATTCGGCAATAGGATGTAGCAGTTCAACAGTAGGAAATATCGTAGAAGGGGGAGTTATGCCACATTTCGCATCAGTGATACCACAGAAAAACAACATCATTGATTATAGGCCTAAATTTACTGCAGACATATTCTATGACGAATTTTATTATGAGCAAGACGGCACAAACATTCCTGCGATGAATGCCGGTTCATACAATATTGCCATTCTGGTGAATGACGTTCCTGCATCCACGGAGTATGACTATTTAACTGCCAATCCTTTTTACAGCGATTATGCGGTGTGGGATGCAACAGTGCAGATTGTTGGCGGAACAGCATTTAACGCTTCGATGTCGCCTGCAAAAGATTGTTATTCGGCAGGTGAGCAAGTAACAATAATATGGGGAGTGAACAACGACTATTTTACAGAAGACAGCCGTCTCCGCATAACAATGTCAACAGATTATGGCAAAACTTTCAACTATATACTTGCCGACAATGTTCCTGCACGTGATGGTAACAAGGTTGTAACACTGCCTAATGTAAATGTGGAAAACATCAATGTTGACTTCAAAACTGCAACACGTTCAATGCGTGGAGGTATAATCCGCGTGGAAGAGGTTGGCGGTGTAGCATATACATTGACTACACTGTCTCCCAAGAACGGAGGTGGTTTCAATATCAACGGTGGCGGTTCTACGCCTGAACCTGTACAGTACATTGTAACTACCAAAGCAAACCCTGCCGAAGGCGGTACTGCCCAAATAAGTATCGGCTCAAACCAATCATCGACATCGGCTACCGTAACAAATGGCACATCGGTTACACTATATGCTGTTGCAAACACAGGATACAGATTCGTAAGTTGGACAAACGGTGCAAATACTATAAGCAATGAAGCTGCAACGAATGTAACAATTACTGCAAATAGCGAATTTGTTGCAAACTTCGAGAAAGAGAATACAACTATCGGGTATCCCACTCCAACAGGCACTACATACACCAACAACTACCTTACATCAATAACAACAACAGGTGGCGACACAAATATCAGCTACTCGGCATATGCACATCCCGAACAATTGCTTGTAGTGGTCCCCGGCAAAGTACAAATAGAGAAAGGCGAATCGTTCACAATGAACCTTGTTGCAAATTCATTAGGGGCCGGAGACGCTACTACCACATATGAGGATATGCGATACAACCACGCATCACTCTTCACAGACTTTGACCAAGACTACATATTTCAAGAAACAGCAGCACAGACTTGGGGCGATAATCCGCCGGCCCACAACATCTACGGCAACTACGACTATGTAATGAATATTACACACACGATTATTGTTCCCGATGATGCCCCCACAGGCGAATCGCATATAAGAATGATATACACCAATGCGTGGAAAACCTTCCCCGTCAATGGAACTGCGACACTTGACAAGGGTATTGTATATGATATCATTGTAGATGTTATAGAGAATGTCGAGATCTCTGTCAGTGCAAGCGAGGGAGGCTCTGTTACAATCAACGGAGAGTCAACAAACACAAAAGAAGTTACTAAAGGCACCAACATTACACTTGCGGCAAATTCAAACGACGGTTACAGTTTCTGCGGTTGGTATGATGGCGAAGATATGGTAAGCGATGAAAACCCATACACCTTTACAGCAACATCGGATATAGCATACACAGCACATTTTGCACAGGATGGAATATTCCCCGATGGCGCATATAAAATCCATTGGCAGCAGAACGGACGTGGCTATCTTGCATATCACACAAGCTATCCCGCCGAGGCTAAACTTGCCGATGTGACATTGGGCAACTATGGCAATTCACATTTTACAAGTACATCACCCGAAGTCGATATTATATGGTACCTAATCACAGCAGATGATGGTAACAGATATTTGTTCCACGCAGCAACCGGTAAGTTTTTAACGGCAGGTACAGCCGAGGCCGGGAAGAATGCCAAAGTCAATGTATTGAGTACAACAGAAACATTACCTATAAGAATTGAGGAGAACACCGCGCACAGTGGCTATTATGTTTTAATGGCAACTGTAAACGGCACCGACGCACTCCTTTCAAGCGGTTGCGGTACACCATCGACAAGCGGAAGCCCGGTACGCTGGTGGTACGATAATAACAACAAGGATTTTATGAGTGATGGCGGCAGCCCGCTAACCTTGATTCCGGTTAAAGATGTTGTAGAAGAAAGCATTATGGCTGCGGTAAGAGCAATAATAAACGGCACTGAAGAAAGTGTTTTAACAACCGGCTATTATAGATTCAAATGCATAGGTGGCGGAAAATACCTATCCTCGGAAGTTAGTGCAAGCAATGGCAACCGCCTTGTGATGGATGGTAAGGAGAACATCTTCTATTATAACCAATCATCCTTACTTTCATATGCACAGGGACAGTATATAGGCATCTCCCAAACAGCAAACATTTACAATGTTACCCTGAGCGATATCGCGACATCACCGGTAGCCACCGAAGTAATACCCTCTGCCGGCGTTTATTATATATCTCTTGGCGGTATAAATGATTATGGTAATGGCATAAGATATATTTATGGTAACGCCGACGAGGCTGATAGCGGCACGCAGGATGCCGGTCTCCCAACTAATGATGGTTATAAATGGGCCGTAGAGGAGATTACGGAATTGCCTGTTGAAATAGGAAAGACAGGCTGGGCCACCATTTATGCCCCTGTGGCTTTGGAACTCCCTATCGGTGTTACAGCCTATTATATAGAAAAAGAGGACATCAAAGAAGATTACATTACACTTACTGCAATTACCGATAATGTCATACCCGCATTAACCGGCGTTATATTATATTCAAAAGAGGCTGTAGGGAATGGCAAGAGCTATGATTTTACAATAACAGAATCATCGGCCACTTATGATACAAACATTCTTGAAGGCTCCATTGCAAAAGAGATTATCTATTCAGAGGCATTTGTTCTTTCTGAATTAAACGGCCTTACCGGTTTCTATAAAGCCCAAATGAACCTATCGGATAACAAAGCCTTTTTGAATAACTGCCATAAAGCATATCTTCCAATTGCGAAGATAACAAATGCAGATAAGAGCAACGGATGGCATATAATCATTGATGGGGAAAACAGCACCTCAATCGATGAGATTCATAATGATATCAATGATAACGAAATCTATGACTTGACCGGACGCAGAATAAACACTGTTTATAGGAAAGGTATATATATATCAAATGGTCAAAAGATATATGTTCATTAAATAAGAGTAATTACCAAGATTCACAAGAAGTGATATAGTTGCTCACATTGCAAGTAGTATTATAAATGAATACAATTTGGATAGTAATGCCCATTCTTATTGTGCTTATGTTTCTATTAGGAACCGAGCTCAACAAGGAGGCATTTATAAATGTAGTACGCCACCCCAAAGCAGTTATTCTGGGAATGACAGGGCAGATAGTATTGCTGCCTTTGATAGCCTTTTTGCTTGCGTGGCTGTTCGATATGCCTGCCGTCTATTTTATGGGCTTGGTTCTCATTGCCTGTTGCCCGGGCGGCAGCTCCTCAAACGTTTTCTCTATGCTTGCCGGTGGCGACGTAGCCCTCTCGGTTACACTTACTGCATTGAGCAGCATCATTACACTCTTCACGCTCCCCTTAATTATGGCATTTACCTCGCAATTTGTTTCTCACAATGCAGGAATAACAATAGAACTGCCCATAGGCCGTTTGCTGCTGCAGAACTTAGTGCTGCTGTTTGTTCCGCTGTTGGCAGGGTGGCTTTTCAGAGGGCGATATCCCGCGCAGGCTGCCGTAACAGGTAAAGCGCTTAACAAGATAGCCTTTCCGGCACTTATGTTGCTGGCATTCCTTTTCTTTCTGCAATATACCCGGGAAATTATAGACAATTTCGCTATCACAGGCATTGCCTGCGGCACGCTCATTATGGCAAGTATGCTTTGCAGCTCGCTGCTGGCACGCATAGGCAAGCTCACAAGTGCTGTGCGCCGCACAATTGTAATTGAGGTGGGAATGCAGAATGCAGCGCAAGCCATAGCCATAGCCGGCTCACCATTCATCTTCAACAGTGGCGAAATGGCTATCCCGGCAATCATCTACGCACTGCTTATGAACGTAATTCTCTTGCTTTATATTCTAAAATTCAAATACTCTAAATAACACAACAAGCTATGGCAAAGAAAGAATATATAGAGAAACTCTTTGATAAGATAGCCCCCGACTACGACAGACTGAACCACATACTTTCGCTCAACATAGACAAGGGATGGCGCAAAAAGGCTGTGCGCGAGCTTGTCGATACCACCGCCTCGCTCTCTTTGCTCGATGTAGCCTGCGGTACAGGTGATTTCACCATTGAAATTGCACGCAAAGCACCCAAAGGAAGCTGCATTGTGGGCATAGACCTCTCCGAGGGTATGATGAAGATAGGTCGCGAAAAGATAGAGGCTGCAGGGTTGAGCGCCACACTTGAACAGGGCGACTGCGAGGCTCTTTCATATGACAACGACACATTCGACCGCGTATCGGTGGGGTTCGGCGTGCGCAATTTTGAGCACCTTGATATAGGGTTGAGCGAAATGTGCCGCGTGCTCAAGCCGGGCGGCAAGTTGGTTATCCTTGAACTTTCGGTACCCACAAACCCCTTTATACGCTGGTGCTATAAGCTCTATTTCCTGAACATACTGCCGGCTATAGGCGGTATGATATCGGGCAACCGTGGGGCATACGAATATCTGCCGGCATCGGTACTGCACTTCCCCACCCCCGACAAATTTATCCCTATGATGCACGAAGCCGGTTTCGCTCAAGTAAAACACAAAGCCTTCACACTTGGTATATGCCGTATGTATGTGGGAATAAAATAACACGCGAATATGTTGAAAAAATGGATTGAAGCTATGCGTTTGCGCACCCTCCCCGTGAGCATTGCCGGTGTGATTACAGGGTGCGCCTCTGCTATGTGGCAGGGCTCCTTCCGTTGGTTGCCGGCACTGCTTTGTCTTTTGTTTGCCGTTTCTGCACAGATTGCATCCAATTTCGGCAACGAATATTTCGATTTCAAAAACGGAATAGACCGCAAGGGACGCAACGGATTCCGTCGCGGAGTAACCGAGGGCGACATCACACCGCAGGCAATGAAATGTGCCACGTTTGCAATGCTTGGCATTGCAGCCCTCGTTGGCTGCTCGCTGTTGCTGTTTGGCGGTTTATGGCTTCTCCCGATTGGTTGTGCCATATTGTTCTTTGCCATAGCATACAGCGCAGGCCCCTACCCCTTGTCGCACCACGGGCTTGGCGATGTAGCCGTGATAGTGTTTTTTGGCATAGTGCCGGTAACGCTCACCTGCCACCTGCAAACAGGCACTTGGCAAGAGCTCCCCACGCTCTTTGCCACCGCAACCGCCACGGGGCTCCTTGCCGCCAATGTACTTATTGTGAACAACTACCGCGATATGGAGGATGACAAGGCTGTGGGCAAACGTACAACCGTTGTAATTTTTGGGCGCAAGGTTATGAGTCTCGCATATCTTCTTTCCGGCATCACAGCAATGGCAATAATGGCACTATTGTGGATTGAATTGCCTGTATGCGCACTATTGGTGCCGTTTATCTACCTATTGGCACACGCATTCACCTGGCGCGCACTCACACGCTCCACGGGTGCAGCGCTGAATCCCCTACTTGGCCGCACTGCCGCCAACCTGCTACTTTTCGCGGTGCTTTTGACTGTGAGCATTATACTATGTACATAAGCGCATTTTAACTATTTTTCAACCAATGTTTGCAGTTAAATAAACGCTTTTAACTATCTTTGATGTGTTCATCGAACACTATAAAACAGAATTAAATTATGAGGGCAGCAATATACGGCGCCGGCTCTTTGGGAACCATTTTAGGCGCATACATTACCAAAAACGGTGGTAAAATAGAGTTGATAAACCGCAACAAGGCACACGTTGAAGCATTGCAGAAAAATGGTGCCAAAGTCACAGGCACGGTGGAGTTTTCGCAACCCGTGAAGGCCTATACACCCGCCGAGATGTCGGGCACATACGACATAATATTTCTTATGACCAAGCAACAGCAGAACGGCGAAGTTGTTAATTACATCAAGGATTTCCTTGCACCCGACGGCGTTATAGTAACCCTGCAAAACGGTATTCCCGAGATTGAGATAGGTGAAATTGTGGGCGACGACCGCGTGCTTGGCTGCACCGTAGCATGGGGTGCCACAATGAAGGAGCCCGGTGTGTGCGAACTCACCAGCGCCCCCGACTCGCTTACCTTCTCGCTTGGTTCGTTGCAACCAATCCCCAATGCCCACATAAACGAGGTGAAGGCGCTGCTTGAGCTAATGGGCCCCGTTGAGATAGACAACAATTTCATTGGCTCGCGCTGGAGCAAGTTGCTCATAAACTCGGCATTTTCGGGTATGAGCGCGGTGCTTGGCTGCACTTTTGGTGAGGCTGCAAGCAACAAGGCCTCACGCCGCATAGTACAGGCCATCATAAAAGAGTGCATAGATGTGTGTGCTGCAGGCAGCATAAAAATAGAGCCGGTGCAGGGCAAAGACATTGTAAAACTGCTCGACTACAAGAACCGCATTAAAAAAGCATTCTCGTTCTTTATAATCCCCATTGCCATACGCAAGCACGCCAAGCTGAAGGCAAGTATGCTTCAAGACCTTGAAAAGGGCAAAAAGACCGAGGTAGATGCTATAAATGGCGTTGTGGGCACATATGGTCGCAAGGTGGGAGTACCCACCCCCGCTAACGATACCGTTGTCTCTATTATACACCGCATAGAAAACGGCGAATTGACACCCTCGTTCAAAAATCTTGAATTCTTTAAGTAAATATCGTTTATGGCATAAAGGCCATATGAGACTACTGCATATAATATACGCACTGCTTTTCCTTATGCTGCCTGCCTGCACACCCACGGCACGGCAGGAAGCAGCGCAAATACCATACGACAGCCTGCGCAACGGCGACATAGTTTTTCGCCGCGGATGCAGCTACACAAGCTACATAGTGCTTGCCGGCCAAGAAAACCACAACTACAGCCACATCGGAATTGTACAACATACCGACAGCGGTTGGTGCGTTATACACTCGGTGAACGACGAGCCCGACCACCCCGCCGACTTCGACCGCGTGAAGATAGAAAAGATAGAACGGTTCTTTGCCCCCGCCCGCGCCACCAACGGCGAGATTATGCACACCTGGTTGCACGAGGAGACAATTGCAAGAATGTCGCAGCAAGCCCTTCGGCTGGTGAAAGACAGCGTTCGGTTCGATGCCTCCTTCGACACTGCCGACAACAGCAGGTTATACTGCACCGAACTCATTTACTTTTTATACAAAAACAGCGGTGTGGATATAACAGAGGGGCGCCGCACGCCTGTTGGAATCCTAAGTTTCCCCGACGAAATAATTTTTCCTTGCGATATTTATGAAAATAAAAAGCTAAAAAGTTATTATAAATTCTAAAAAAGTACTTTATTTGCAAATACATATTATTAACAACTTAAAAATAAAGACTATGAAAAAGTTATCGTTCATTCTATCAGCTATCGTTGTTATGAGTCTTGCATTTGCAAGTTGTGGCAAGCCCACACCGGCAGCCATCACCGCCGATTGCATAGAATATATTCAAAAGGGCGATTATGCAGCCTATGTAAGCACCTTCGATGCCACCGATGAGGAGAAAGCCCAACTGCAGGAGATGTTCGAGAAAAAAGGCAAAGCCCTAATGGAACAAGAGCAAGGCATAGCCTCGTACGAGATTATCGACGAAACAATAAGCGAGGATGGCCTCACTGCTGTTGTAAATGCCAAAATAACATATGGCAGCGGCAAAGTTGACGAGGACAACAAATTCAATTTTGTAAAGGTGAATGACGAGTGGAAACAGGCACCCCTCAAAAAATAACGTACAACAACAATAGCAAAATGAGGCTGCTAAAAAGTATTTTTTAGCAGCCTCATTTTCAGGGAGATGAATAAAAAGATGTAGTTTAAAGCTTTTGCAAACGAGCAAAACATAAAGTTTACTTTAATGTTTTACTGCGAGTGAAGCCAAATTTGGGGAACCAAATACACTTTTTAGTCATCTTCATTTAGATATCTTAAACCCCATACTTATAATAAGTTTAAGTGTTCCCATTGCAGTATCGCGGTCGTAGTCCTTCTCTATTTCGGGCAGCTCCTCATAGGAAATAAGGCAAGGGTGTGTCTTTAATTCATCGTTGCGACCGGGGCCAAAAACCCACCCCTCATCAATGCGGTTCTTCGCCCACACTTCGTGAACATTCTTTGCCATAACCTCCAACAGGCCATTTAGTTCCTCGGGTATCTCCACATTGCTTGTATCAATGGGCTGAGGTACATAATCATTTTTCATATATCCGGTATTATATTTGTTACGAATACAATATTAAAAATCGGGGTTGTCTATCTTTATATTCTCTTCGGCATCCCTCTTCAAGAGTTCCTCAATTTTTCGTGAAGCAAATTTCCATATATTATTGCAAAATAGCAAAAAGAATATAAACAATATGATAGCCAACATCTCATTTAACCGCATCATAAATAACAAAGAATTATAAATTCCGTGGGCTAATATGGGAAGGAAAAGCGCCAGGGCACGGTTACTTTCAAAGCCGGGTTTCGGGAAACGTGATAGTGAATAGTAGTAGCCCATAAGCACGCCATAGCAGAAGTGCCCGGGAACAGCATAGAGTGCACGCACAATACCCACACTGAGCCAACTATTGTAGTTGATAAAAAGATAGGCAACATTCTCTACTGCAGCAAAACCCATCGACACGCACACCGCATAAAAAATACAATCGAACCGCTCATCGAAGTACTTGTTATTGCGCAAGAACAACCACAGCATAACGAACTTTGCCACCTCCTCGGGTATTGCGGCACCGAAAAACGCCGTACTCAAAGCACCCAATATTGTGGTAGGTTGCTCGGTAAATACACCAAAAAGCAATAAAGGTGTAGAAATGATTAACGACAGGAAAAGCGAAATAACACCGTAAAAAAGTGCTCTCACAATTTCCCCTTTGGGCTCGGGCGACGCACTATCCTTCTTGTTTATATAGTATAGAAGAAGAAATACCGGCAACAGGGCTGCAAAAAGAATCAGATACCTCATATCATATAGAATTTGAATAAACACTTTTACTTGTCATCCCTTTCTCTCCTTTCTACACACTTAAGTATGGCCGGTATGGCACTGTTGAATATTTCATCATACTTGTAGGCTTCACCATCCAATTCCATAAGCGTGGCAAAAGAGCAGATATTCAGGTGCGCCCTCTCGGCAGAGTTCCTCTTTGCCTTTTTTATGCGTGTTACCACAGCTTGTCGTTCGGCAGGTGATGTTGCCTTGGCGGCCTCTTTCTGCAGTTCGGCCATCTCGTTGTCGTTGAATGCCCTGAATCCCATAAGCAACTGCTGCATATTCCAACGGTTGTGCTCGCACTCGGCCATAGGCATCTTCATAGCGGCAAATGCGGCAACAAGTTCATCATAATGCTGTGCCACATCGACAACAGAGCCACCAATGCTTCTTATCTTACTTTCAAAACTATTTGCTAAGTAAAGGTTCGACCATTTATCAAAGATAGCAAGCCTTTTCCACGCATCCATCACGCATTTCATACTTCCATCCCTATCGGCAATATCTATTTGCAAAATCTTATCTACCAATGCATCATCGCCTATTATGGTATATAAGTAGTTACATATCATTGCACGATAATGAATATCGTTATAGGTGGTAAAATCGGCATACTGCATACCGAATGGGCGCAACTTGGCATATCGCTTGTGCGCCTTGGTTTTGTCCGATGTAAGATTATATACAATGTCCGAAGCCTCTCGTTGATAGACAAGAACCTGCTGTGCATTATCATAGACCGGGGCAGGCATATATATACCTGCGGCAATAGCCTGGTGGGCCAAAGGATGGCACACTGCCACCGTGAGCAACGAAGCAGGTTGCCCATCCACGGGGTTTGCCTCCCGGGCAGCGGTTTTAAGATATTGCACCACACCGGCATTCTCCACACAGCCTTTTATGAATTCCCACTCTATGTCAAGGAAATTATCGCCTATAGTTCTGTATTCACTGCCATCGACAGTAAGGGCATCGGTCCAGGGTGCATCTATGTCGCAATCCTTGCAGGAGGCATCGATATAACGGTAGCGCGACAATGCAAAAAGATTCTGGAAACGCCCCATAAAGCACTCCATCTCGCGGTCGGCATTTTCATCTATGAAGGTGATGCGGGTGCGCAATGGGTTTTTCACCTTGCTACCATTCTCATCGATAATCTTAAAATTAGGATAATGCGCCACCTGAGCAGCCTGTATAGCCATTGCAATTCCCATTTTGGACATACCCACAATTACAAAATGAACATACTTGTCACTGTCGGGCGATATACCGTTATTGCCATCTAAAGGCAAATAGTCAAAACACCTTACTTCGTTATTTAGAGCACCATCTGAGTTCTGCTCATTCTCCTTGTAAAAACCTTTTACAAGCACCCTTTGTGCCCAGTTCTCATAGGGGTTGAAGGGGATGAAATCGAGGTGCCGGCGTATATTATCGTGCAAGTCGGAGAATTGAAATACAGAATATGTCGTCTGAAACTCAAACATCACACGGCACACAATCTCTCTATCCACACCTCTACCCTCAAGGTAATTCGCAATATTATGCACGCAACGCATATTCTGCACATCGTGATAGCTCTCCGACACATCCTGGTGCGAATCCTCGCCAAGCACATATATCTCGGTAGCCCATTCAAGATGCAGGCGGCTTATCTCCTCCTTGGAATCGAGCTGCCCGTTATAAATAATGAGGCGAGCCTCTTCCTCTTTCGTCAGGTACGACTCTATCACGCTGCGCACCTTCTCCACATCTTCGTTGGTAAGGAGCACCACATAGTACACACGTCCTTCGCCACAGCCGCACAATAGGTTCCTTATTATCGTGGGTGCCATTTCGTTGGCACCTATTACAACAGCAAATTTCTTAAAGAGGAATTGCGATGCGGAATATCGCATTTTTCCATTCATCCAATTGTCTTTTCGGCTATCGATATAACCTACCATAGTAGATACCAGCAAACCATTAAGCAGGAACATTCCAAACAGCGCCACCACTATTGCCCACACTTTTCCGCCATTGCTTGCTATGATATATTCGCTTCCCGGGTCTATGAAATTATAATATACGCTCCAAAAAAGGTTGGTCTGTTCGTTACTTTCCGCAGTAGGTTGCAC
This sequence comes from Bacteroidaceae bacterium, assembly GCA_017503645.1. Lineage (GTDB taxonomy): Bacteria > Bacteroidota > Bacteroidia > Bacteroidales > Bacteroidaceae > HGM04593. The sequence goes on from JAFVSR010000031.1 coordinate 11,486, forward strand.
CTGCGAAGCGACAGCACCATCTGTGGCATACATAAAATTCTCCGTAGGATGAACCTTATAATCGTCATTAACCAGGAGATTATGCAGCGTTACGACGAAGGTTAAAAAGAAAGGCGTTAGTATCACCAGAAGGGCGATTTTAAGCATAAAGCTGCCACCGTGAATGAGCATACGGTCGAACATTATACGCTTAAATATTAGAACGTACACAACATAGAGGAACAACAATGTTGCAACACCCCCAACAATATAAATATAATTATCCATAATAGCGATTTTTAATTACCCGCACGATAGCAGAAGCGCACCTTGCATATAGGTGCATATACCTTGCGAATATATAAAATATGCTACAAAAAGTGAACAAAACAGAACGAAAATTTACAAAACCGTTACCATAGGGGCACACCCGTGCGTGCGCCCTGCAAACAGAATCAAGGGAAGCAAATGAGAAAACGGGTGAGGCCGTCGCCATCGGTTTTCAAGGAAAAAGAGCAGCCGTGCGCAGTTAGAATCTCGCGTATGAACATCAGCCCGAGCCCCTGCCCGTTGGCCTTTGTGGAGAAGAAGGGAGTGAAGAGCGACACCTCGTTCTCCCTGGGAATGCCTGCACCATTGTCGGTAACCACTATTCGTGCGGGCGAGGAAAGGGTGTCGATGGTGATGACACCGCCCTGCCCTATACTCTCCACCGAGTTTTTCACAATGTTCACCATCACCTGCTCAAATAGCAGAGTGTCGGCAGCAACAACCACCCCATCGGCAGCAAGGGAGGTGCGCAGTTCTATACCTTTTTCTTGGCACAGATGTTGCATAAACCCTATGCAGGGCTTCACGCAGTCGTTAATATTCACACGGCACAGGTTGGGGGTTGGTATCTTCACCACATTGGCAAAGCCGGTAATAAAACGGCTCATATTATAGCCACGCTCCTCGCACACCCTTATCACCTGCAATATATCTTTCACATCGCCCTCGAGGGTATCTTTTGTAACCGATGTAAGAGCATCGCTCACAGCGTTCAGCGTGGAAGTGATGCCGCCCATCGAGTTATTTACCTCGTGAGCAATCATACGGATAACCTTTTCGTATGCACTCTTTTCGGCCTTGTGTATCTCATTTGTCAGTTGCTCTATTATGATAAACGGGCGGTTGAAACCACGGTCAAGGAACGAGAGGCGTGAGCAGTGGAATACCCTTGCACCCGTTAGCCTCACGGTGGCATTCTGCCCATTTGGAATCTTGGATATTTCGGCAAGCAGCTCGCTATCTATGCTCCACAACACCTTGCCCGTGCAATCATCATCTACGTTCAAGAATCTGCAAGCCGCGGGGTTCATTAGCGTAACCTGCTCCTTGAAGTCGAGAATCACCACACCCATAGGCGACACCTTCACAAGAAGGTCGAGAAAATGGTTCTGCTCGCGCAAGCGCAAACGTTCGTTCTTCACCTCGCCCATAAGGCGGTTAAAGAGTTCCACAATCCTGTCGGCCTCGGCCTGCCCCACCTTTGTGAGATTGCTGCTGAAATCCTGTGCCGACAGCAAATCTATGCCATCGGCAATAGTGTCCAGCGGACGCACCACACGGCGGTAAAAGAATACAAGATATAGTATTGCCACAACCACAGCCACCTCAATCATAAAACGCACATCGGTTCCGGTATATACTCCCAAGAGCAACAGCGCGAACGGTGCCATCACAAGCAGAGCAAGTATTATGAAGAGGTAACGCAGTTTCATTGCAAACAACTATTTCAATCCATATTTTTCCAAGCGACGATAGAGTGCTTGGCGGCTTATTCCAAGTGTCTGTGCCACTTGTGTCATATTACCACCGCAACGCTCCATCGCATTTTTTATGGAGTTAATTTCAAGTTCATCGAGGGTGAGCCCTGCCGTGCCGCTGTCGGGCACTATGTTAGTGGCTGCGCTGCACTGCCCCTCGAAATCGGCAGCCTGCAGCAGCCCGTTGCCATTTATAAGAATGGTGCGTTCAACCACATTCTTCAACTCGCGTATGTTGCCCGCAAAGTGTTGACGTGCGAGGTAATCGAGCGCATCGGGTGCAAAGCGCACCGGTTGCAGGCTGTTCTGCATTGTGTATTGCGTTGCAAAATGTGTGGCAAGCGGTGCAATGTCCTCGCGTCTCTCGCGCAACGGTGGCAGGTGCAGCGGAATGAGGTTTATGCGGTAGTAAAGGTCCTCGCGAAAGGTACCCTCGCGCACCATCTGCTGCAGGTCGCGGTTTGTGGCACACACCACACGCACATCTACCCTGCGGGGCTTGCTGTCGCCCAACACCTCAAATGTCTGGTCCTGCAATACACGCAGCAACTTCACTTGGCAACTCATATCGAGTTCGCCCACCTCGTCGAGGAATATCGTTCCACCATCGGCAAGTTCAAAACGCCCCACCCTGTCGGCCGAGGCATCGGTAAAGGCGCCGCGCTTGTGGCCGAACATCTCACTTTCGAACAGCGATTGCGACACACCGCCCAAATTGACCTTTACAAAGGGCTTGCCACTGCGACGGCTGTTGCGGTGCAGCGCCTCGGCAATAAGTTCCTTGCCCGTGCCGCTCTCGCCTGTTATAAGCACCGAGGCATTGGTCTTTGCCACACGCTCCACCGTTGCAAGCACATCGGTAAGAGCCTTGCTGCGCCCCACAATGCCGCAGCGGTCGAAGCCGTCGGGCACCACCTCACCGGCACTCTCTTTGCCGGCGAGTTCCAATGCGGTTTCAATGCGTTGCATAAGCGCAGCATTGTTCCACGGCTTGGTAATGAAGTCGAAAGCCCCCAGGCGCATACCCTTGACGGCAAGCTCAATGCTACCCCACGCAGTCATAAGTATCACAGGCACCGCAGGGCGGAACACCTTCACCTGTTTCAGCAGCAAGAGCCCCTCGTCGCCATCGGTCGATAGCGAGTAGTTCATATCCATAAGAATGAGACGCGGCTCACGGGCACGCACCACCTCAATGGCCTCGGCTGGCGATACTGCAACCTCCACGTCGTGTTTTGCACGGCGCAACATAAAGGAGAGGGAACTTCTTATAGCCTCGTTGTCATCTATTACCAGAATCATTTCGCACAACTATTTTACTATGTGCGAAGATAATCCATAAATGCATAATATTAAAAAAATCGCCCATTTTTTAAGAGTAATTAAAAAGTGTAACACATTGCAGTTTCATTAGCGGACAGAGTGTCCGTTTTCGGACACCGCTCAAAACAACGAACGCATTGATTATAAGCAAATTAAAAGTTTGGCACGAATTTTGATATAGAACCGATAGATAAAGCCGACACACTATGGACAAACCAATACCAAAGAGAGAAAGAAACATACAAACACTTAAAAGCATAGGCAAAATAGCCGGTGTGCTTGCCGCGCTTTGCCTTGTAATACTTATAATAATAGAGATTTCGCGGGCAAGCATAAGCGAAGCATCGCTCTCCTTTGCCACAATAGACCGCGGCACAATAGAAACCACCATAAGCGCAAGCGGCAATGTGCAATCCACATCGGAGCTAATTATAAACTCGCCCATCAGCAGCCGCATAGTAGATGTCTATTGCAAGAATGGCGACTCCATCACCGCAGGCACAAGACTTTTGCAGCTCGACCTCAAGGATGCCGAAAGCGAATACCAGAAACTGCTCGACGAAAAGGAGATTAAGCAACAGCAACTGCTGCAACAGAGGCTCAACGATGAAACAATGCTTGCAAATATGCACACAAACATAGAGATAAGCGAGATGGAATTCAAACGCCTGCAGTCGGAACTGCTCAACGAGCAGCACCTCGACAGCATAGGCTCGGGCACCACCGAGAAGGTACGGCAGTGCGAAATGGCTGTTACCACAGCACGCCTCAAACTGGAGCAGAGCCGCCAACAGTTGCAGCGCGAAAAAGAGATACGCCTGTCCAACCGCCGCGTGAGCGAGTTGCAGTACAATATTTTCATAGAGCAGTTGGAAGCAAGCCGCAAACGACTTGCCGATGCACAGATGCCTGCCCCACAGAACGGCACCATAACATTCATAAACAACAGCAAGGGAGCACAGGTGGCGGCAGGCAGCCACATAGCCACGTTGGCCGACCTCTCATCGTTCAAGATAAGCGCCAAGCTGGGCGAAAACCTTGCCGACAACCTTGCAACAGGCAAAGATGTGATTGTGAAGATAGGGAAAGAGACACTCACCGGCAAAATAAGCAACGTGGAAGCAAAGAGCGAGGGCGGCAACATAGCCTTCGATATATCGCTCGACGAGCCATCGCACCCCAAACTGCGTTACGGTATGCGCGTGGACGTATATATTCTGCACCGCATACGCGAAGATGTGTTGCGCATAAAGAACGGCAACTACTACAAGGGTGCAGGCGAATATGCCTTCTTTGTGAAAGAGGGCGAGAAGATAGTGCGCCGCAAGGTTCAGCTTGGCAACAGCAACTACGACTATGTGGAGGTAGTTGCCGGCCTCGACGAAGGTTGCCAAGTAGTGCTCAACGATATGGAAAATTACAACAGCCGAAAAGAGATTAAATTAAAATAGTTAAAAACCAACACATAATTCACAAATTGGGAGATAGAACATAACTTTGAAGAAAAAACAATATGACAATGTAAACAGCTCTCCATCTTAAAAAGAGGGAGTACCCGAAGGGGGAGGGAGTTACTGTGTGCACACTAAAAACAAACAATTATTAAACTCCTCCACCGCAAGCGGTCCCCCTCCTCTATTAAACAAGAGGAGGAGCTAATAAGAAACACAAAACGAAATGATAAACAAATAATATAATGTAAACAGCTCTCCCTCTTCCAAAGAGGGAGTACCCGAAGGGGGAGAGAGTTACTGTGTGCACACTAAAAACAAGCAATTATAAAACTCCTCCACCGCAAGCGGTCCCCCTCCTCTATTAAACAAGAGGAGGAGTTAATAAGAAAGAAACAAACATATGATAAGAAACTACATTACCCAAGCAATCACAATGATGCGGCAGCACAAACTGTTCAGCGGCATCTACATAGGCGGCACGGCAATATCCCTTGCCCTTGCAATGGCACTCTTCATTGCATTCACCGTGCAGCTGGCGCCTGCCTACCCCGAATACTGCCGCGAAAGGCTCATATATTTCCCCACAGTCGAATGCGACGACTTCACAGGCGGCCCATACGAACATTTGAGGACAGGAGGAGAACTGCCCGATGAGTTCATTCCTTA
>JAFVSR010000032.1 GCA_017503645.1 Bacteroidaceae bacterium
CGTAAATGAGGATTTTGAAGGCAAGCGTAACGCAAAAAATTTGTGCAAACGAGTTAAATGCAAAGTTTACTTTGTGATTTTACAACGAGTGCAGCCAAATTTGGGGAACCAAATACACTTTTTAGTCATCTTCTTTTTATGCTCCTTTGATAGATTTTACCACCCGAACCACTCTTTAAAAGCAGTACAATCCACCACCATTGCACCCTATTGTCAAAGGGTTTATTTTCAGCAAAATAAGACTATCAACAACCTGTTGAAAACTTTGCCGAAAATTATTTTGCATTTTTGGTGGGGAATTGTGGGGAATTGTGTAATTTTGAAACAAATTAGATATATTGGCTGTAGAATCCACCAAAAGCACCTGCGCAAAAGCGCGCCACAGGCACCTGCAAGGCACATTCTACCATAAAGCAAGACAAAAAAAATGCGTTTCATAGGTAACATAGAGGCAAAGAGCGACAGCAAGGGAAGAGTATTCTTGCCTGCCTGTTTCCGTCGCGTGTTGCAAGCGGGGGCTTGCGACACCGTGATGCTGCGCAAGGATGTTTACCAGGATTGTCTTGTGCTCTACCCCGTAGATAGTTGGAACGCACAGCTCGACCTGTTGCGCAGCCGTCTCGACAAATGGAACGCACGCCACCAGATGATATTCCGTCAGTTTGTGGCCGATGTGGAAGAGTTGCACATAGACAGTAACGGGCGCATACTGCTACCCAAGCGATATTTGAAGATGGCATCCATTGAGCAGGAAGTGCGTTTCATAGGAATGGATGACACCATTGAGATTTGGGCGAAGGAGAAACTCGACAAGCCCTATATGAGCCCCGAGGAGTTCAGCAGCGAGCTCGAAAAGATAATGACAGCAGAGAAAGGAGGCAGCAATGAGTGAGGAACTTGTATATCACACACCGGTGATGCTCACAGAGAGTGTCGATGGGATGAAGATAGGGAAAAACGATATATGCGTTGATGTAACCTTCGGTGGCGGCGGCCACTCGCGCGAGATACTTTCGCGCCTGGGTGCAAAAGGGCATTTATACAGCTTCGACCAAGATGAGGATGCCGAAAAAAATGCCCCCTGCGACAAGCGCTTTACGTTTGTGAGAGGTAATTTCCGCTTTCTTTACAATTTCCTGCGCTACCACAATGCCACGGAGATAGACGCCCTGCTTGCCGACCTGGGAGTGTCGGGGCACCATTTCGACGATGAGACACGCGGTTTTTCCTTCCGTTTCGATGCCGACCTGGATATGCGTATGAACAAACGTGGTGGCGAAACTGCCGCCGACTTGCTGAACAACGCCACCGAAGAGGAGCTTGCAAGGATATTCAAACTATACGGCGAACTCAATTGCGCACGCAAGCTGGCGGCAACAATTGTGAAACGCCGCGCCGAAAAGCCTTTCAAGCGTGTGAACGACCTGATAGAGGCAGCCAAGCCCTTCTGCCCGCCGCAGAGGGAGAAGAAGGAGCTTGCCAAGGTGTTCCAGGCGTTGCGCATTGAGATAAACCACGAGATGGACGCCCTCAAGGAGATGCTCACCCAAGCCGGCGAGGTGCTTAAGCCCGGTGGTCGCCTGGTAATCATCACCTACCACTCGTTGGAGGACCGCCTGGTGAAGAACTTTATGAAGAGTGGCAACATCGAGGGTATAATAGAGAAGGATTTCTTTGGCAGGGTGACATCGCCATTCGATATGCAAAAGGTGATAATACCCACCGCCGAGGAGCAGGAGCGCAACCCACGCTCGCGCAGCGCAAAATTACGAATAGCCATAAAAAAGGATATAGAACAATGAACGAAACGAGCAACAAAAAGAAAAAGAAGAAAAAAGGCGGCTTTATGGGCTACATTTTTGGCGGCAGGTTCTTCGGCAGCGAAATATTCCTGAACAACGCCCTGCTGCTCGGTATGATTGTTCTGTACGCTTTCATTTATGTGAGCAACCGATATGCGTTCCAACAGGAGCTGCGCGAAATAGAGCACCTGAAGAAGGTGAGACTCGACCTCAGATACGACCTGCTCACACGCCAGAGCGAGTTTTCGGACAAGAGCCGCCAATCTAACATCGAGAAATATATAAAAGAGAATAACAGTGAGCTTAAAACAGCCACGCAACCACCCTACTCAATAGACTGATATGTTTACATTCAAGAAAGATATAATCTTCCGTTTCAAGCTGCTTGTGCTGTTCTTGTTCGGGTTATGGGCCCTTGTAATCATTATAAAGGCCGGGGTGGTTATGTTCAAGGAGCGCGACTTTTGGAACGAGGTGCGCGAGAGAAACATAAAGTATAACCAGAAGATTCCTGCAAAGCGCGGTAACATTTTGAGCGACAACGGTGAAATCCTTGTGAGCAGCCTCATAAAATATCGCGTTTACATAGATTTTGACTACACCGACCCCAACAGTAAAACCACCGAGAAAAGGGTGAGGGCAAGAAAGGATTCCATTTGGAATGCCGATGTTGCCCAACTCTCTAAAGGGCTGTCGCAGATTCTGCCACGCTGGAGCGCCGCCGAGTTTGAGAAGCACCTGCGCACGGGCCTCAACATAAACCGCCGCCGCGGCAGCGGCCGCCGCGAATATCCGCTGTGCCCAGGGCCCACATACATCACCTACTCGCAGTACAAGGATATAAAGAAACTGCCCATAATGAACCTCTCGTCGGCCTATTCCGGCCTCATCGCAAAGGAGTTTGTGGACAGGAAAAAGATATTCGGCTCACTTGCAAAAAGCACGCTGGGCGACATTGTGGCAAGCGAGGACAAGAGGGGTAGAAAGTTCAACGTAACATACGGCCTCGAAAAGAAATACGATTCACTGCTACGCGGCAAGGAGGGAAGCGGATGGAAAGAGAAATCGCGCCTCAGGGTTGATGTTCCCGCGCAAAACGGCGTGGACATACAAACCACACTCAACGTGGAGATGCAGGACATATGCGAAAAGGCACTGCGCAACCAGCTTGTGCAACGCGATGCTATGGCAGGTTGGGCCATACTTATGGAGACAAGCACCGGCGACATAAAGGCCATAGTGAACCTCACAAAGGTGGGCGAGGGGCAATACATAGAGACCAACGAACAGACACAATACAGCAAGACACCCAACCTCGCACTGTGCAACCTTATGGAGCCCGGCTCAATATTCAAGACAGTGGCACTTGCCGCCGCTTTGGAAGAGGGGCGCATAAGCCCAAACGATTCGGTGCCCCACCACAAAGGCGTACACCGTTTTTATGGAAGAAAAAGCATAAGCGACAGCCACAAGCCCAAAGAGGGCACCACCCACTACAGCATAACCGAGGTACTTAAGTATTCATCGAACGTGGGTATGGGTGAGATTGTAAACAACGGCTTCAGGAAAGACGCCAAGACATTCACGGAGAAGCTAAAAGCATTGGGTATGAACCGTAATTTCGGGCTCATAGAGTCGGAGGCTACGCCCTACTTTGCCACACCTGCGAGAAAGAGCTGGTCGCTGTCCGACCTTGTGTCGCTGTCGTACGGTTACGCATCGATGATGACTGCCGTGAATATGGTAGCCTTCTACAACACCATTGCCAATGGCGGCGACCTTATGAAACCCCGTCTGGTAAAAGGCGTGGTGAAGGATGGCGAGCTAATAGAGGAATTCGCTCCCGAGGTGCTCGAGGAGGGAGTTTTGGCACACACGACAACCGAGGCGCTTACCAAAATGCTCATAGAGGTGGTGAATGCCGAGGATGGCACAGGCGACAAAGCAAGAACAAAGAACTTTGTATCGGCAGGCAAAACGGGAACAGCCCGCATTGCCAAAAACGGCGGTTACGACTATTCTCCCATAGAATACTTGTTGAGCTTCTGCGGCTTCTTCCCTGCCGATGCTCCCAAATACACCTGCATTGTGCAGATGATAAACAACAAGGCACCACGCTCGGGCGGTATGACATCGGGCGTTGTATTCAAGGAGATTGCCGAGAACATTATGGCCAAGCACGAACGCGCCACATTGGCAGCCGGCAAGGACACCATAAACGCATTGCAGCCTGCAATAAAAAATGGCAATATGAACGCTGTGAGCTACCTGATTGACGAAATGAACATAGGGATTGAGAGCGACTTTCGTTCATCGTACAATGAGGAACCGCAATGGGGTGTTGTTAAAAAAGACAGCAACACGGTTGTGTTTACCGAAACCGACTATGCCGGCGACCTTGTTCCCAATGTTATAGGTATGGGTGCAAAGGATGCGCTTTACCTTATGAAAAAGGCCGGGCTCAATGCAAGGATAAGCGGCTACGGACACGTGGCGGCACAGAGCATAAGAGGCGGCGAAAAAGCGCACAAAGGCGCATATGTTTTACTTACATTGAAACAATAAAACAAGGATATTTATGAAACTGAGCGAACTTATCAGAAATATTCAATATACACAGATAGTACTCCCAAAAGAGGAGGTGGAGATAACGGGTGTAAACATAGACTCGCGCAAGGTGGAGGCGGGCGATATGTTCATTGCAGTACGCGGCACACAGGCCGACGGACATCAATTCATCCCCGCCGCAGAGGAGAAGGGGGCTGTGGCCATTGTGTGCGAAACAATGCCCGAGCAGCTGCACCCCGAAAAGGCATATATAAAGATTGCCAATGCACAGAGCGTTACCGGACAGCTTGCCACCACATTCTACGGCAACCCCAGCGAGAAGCTCAAGCTCGTGGGTGTGACAGGCACAAACGGAAAGACCACCATAGCCACCCTGCTCTACGAACTGTTCCGCGAAATGGGGCACAAGTGCGGTTTGCTCTCTACCGTGTGCAACTACATCGATGGTACCCCCTATCCATCGACACACACCACCCCCGATGCCGTGAACCTGAACAAACTGCTTGGCCAAATGGCCGACGAGGGGTGCGAATATGCCTTTATGGAGGTGAGTTCGCACGCACTTGCTCAGGAGCGCGTGGGCGGGCTGCGTTTTGCAGGAGGTATATTCACCAACCTCACACGCGACCATATGGATTTCCACGAAACGATGGATAACTATCTGAAATGCAAAAAGAGTTTCTTCGACACACTGCCGCGCGACGCCTTTGCCATAACGAATATGGACGACAAGAACGGCCCCGTGATGGTGCAGAACACCCGTGCCGACATAAAGAAATACTCCACCCGCACGCTTTGCGACTACAAGGGGCGCATTGTGGAGACACACCTCGATGGTATGATTCTGGAGTTCAACAACCGCGAATTTGCCACACCGCTCACAGGACGCTTCAACGTGAGCAACCTGCTTGCCATCTACGGTGCTGCCGTAGAATTGGGCAAGGAACCCGATGAGGTGCTGCGTGTGCTCAGCACATTGAAACCTGTTTCGGGCCGCTTCGAGACACTCCACTCACCCGACGGTGCAGCCGCCATTGTGGATTACGCCCACACCCCCGATGCCATAAAGAACGTGCTTGGAACCGTGAACGAGGTGTTGCGCGGACGCGGCAACATCATCACGGTGGTGGGAGCAGGCGGCAACCGCGACAAGGGTAAGCGCCCGCTTATGGCACAGGAGGCCGTGAAGGGAAGTAACAGGGTTATCATAACATCGGACAACCCCCGTTTCGAGGAGCCGCAGGATATAATCAACGATATGCTTGCAGGCCTCACCGACGAACAGAAGAAGAATGTATTGTCCATTGCCGATAGAAAAGAGGCCATAAGAACGGCTTGTGCACTTGCCCAAAAGGGCGATGTGGTGGTGGTTGCAGGTAAAGGGCACGAAAACTATCAGGAGATAAAGGGTGTGAAGCACCATTTCGATGACAAGGAGGTTATAAGAGAAATATTCAATATATAATAAGGAGATAAGGAGCTATGCTGTATTACATTTTCAAGTTGCTGCAGGAGAGCGGTTTCCCCGGAGCGCGATTGTTTGGCTACACCTCGTTCAGAGCACTCACAGCCATAGTGCTTGCGCTGCTCATATCAACTATTTTTGGAGAGTACTTTATACGTTTCTTCAAAAAAAGGCAGATTTCCGAGACCTTGCGCGACCTTGACAAAAACAACCTGAAGGTGGGTGTGCCCACTATGGGCGGCCTCATCATAATTGTGGCTATCGTTGTTCCTTGCCTGCTCATAGGCCGCCTGGACAATGTGTATATGATACTGCTGCTCATCACCACATTGTGGCTTGGTGCAGTGGGCTTTGCCGATGATTATATCAAGACGTTCAAAAAGAACAAAGACGGTATCCCCGGCAAAGTAAAGGTTATATCGCAGGTGGGCCTGGGCCTGCTCATAGGACTTACGCTCTATTTGAGCCCGCAGGCGGTTATGAGGGAGAACGTAACGGTGCAGACAAGCCAGGACACCGAAGTGGTGCAGCACCGCAGCAAGCCCGAGAAACTTAACAAAACCACCATACCGTTTGTAAAGAACCACAACCTCGGGTACAACGACATTATGTCGTTCTGCGGCAAGCACGCCAACGCCGCAGGCTGGATTCTCTTTGTAGTGGTTACCGTGTTCATTGTAACCGCTGTTTCAAACGGTGCCAACCTCAACGACGGAATGGATGGTATGTTGGCGGGCAACGCTGCCATAATAGGTATTGCGCTTGCCATACTTGCCTATGTGTCGAGCCACGTAAACTGGGCCGAATACCTTAACATTATGTACCTGCCCGGTAGCGAGGAGGTGGTTATCTTCGGTTTTGCATTCATTGGCGCGCTCATCGGTTTCCTGTGGTACAACTCATTCCCCGCGCAAGTGTTTATGGGCGACACGGGCAGCCTCACTATTGGCGGCATAATTGCCGTGGTGGCCATACTCATACACAAGGAGATACTCCTGGTATTGCTTTGCGGCATCTTCGTTGTGGAGAACCTTTCGGTAATGGCACAGGTGGCATATTTCAAGAGTGGCAAGCGTAGGGGCGTGAAACAGAGATTGTTCCGTTGCACACCGTTGCACCACCACTACACGATAACAGACGACAAACTCGACAGCGCTTGCAGCTATATGTTCAAAGGACCGCAAAGACCGATGCACGAGGCCAAGGTAACCATCCGTTTTTGGATTGTAACAATCATTATGGCTGCTATAACGCTTATGACATTAAAGATAAGATAACGAAAGAAAGAGAATGGAAAAGAAGATAGTTGTTTTGGGTGCAGGCGAGAGCGGCTGCGGTGCAGCCGTTTTGGCAGCAAAACTGGGATTCGACGTGTTTGTGTCCGATTTTGGTGCCATAAGCGACAAATACAAGAAGATGCTCGACGAGCGTGGCATACGCTGGGAGGAGAAGCAGCATAGCGAGGAGATAATCCTGTCGGCAGGCGAGGTGATAAAAAGCCCCGGCATACCTGCCGATGCACCTATGATTTTGAAGATAAAGGATGCAGGCATTCCCATCATTTCGGAGATTGAGTTTGCCGGGCGCTACACCAAAGCCAAGATGATATGTATTACCGGCAGCAACGGAAAGACAACCACCACATCGCTCATATATCACATATTCCGCGAGGCGGGGCTCAATGTGGGGCTTGCAGGAAACATTGGCAACAGCCTTGCCCTGCAGGTAGCCGAGGACGACAAGGACTACTACATTGTGGAGCTGAGCAGTTTTCAGCTCGACAATATGTATGAGTTCCGCGCCAACGTGGCGGTGCTTATGAACATAACCCCCGACCACCTTGACCGCTACGAGCACAAGATGCAGAACTATGTAGATGCCAAATTCCGCATTCTGCAGAACCAGCAGCAGGAAGATGCTTTTGTATATTGGAACGACGACCCCATAATACAGAACGAGTTGCCCAAATACAAACACGGAAAGTTATACCCTTTTGCCGAGAGAAACAACGGCAAGATGGCTGCATACACCGACGAGGAGAAGATTATCTTCACCGAACCCACTCCATTCAATATGGAACTTGAGGAGCTGTCGCTCACAGGCAAGCACAACCTCTATAACTCAATGGCGGCGGGTATTTCGGCTAACGTTGCGGGAATACGCAAAGAGACCATCAGAGAGGCGCTGAGCAGTTTTGCCGGTGTGGAGCACCGCTTGGAGAAGGTGGCCAAGATAGACGGCGTGGAGTATATAAACGACTCCAAGGCAACCAATGTAAACAGTTGTTGGTATGCCTTGCAGAGTATGAAGACCAAAACAGTGCTCATTCTTGGCGGCAAAGACAAGGGCAACGACTACAGCGAAATAGCCGACCTTGTAAAAGAGAAGTGCAGCGGCCTCGTATTCTTAGGAGCCGACAACAAGAAACTGCACGACTTCTTTGGCTCATACGGCCTGCCAATAGCCGACACCCACTCGATGAAGGAGTGCATCGATGCCGCCCGCAAAATGGCAAAGAGCGGCGAGACCGTGCTGTTGAGCCCCTGCTGCGCCAGTTTCGACCTGTTCAAGAGTTATGAGGACCGCGGCAGACAGTTCAAGGATATTGTAAACAATTTGTAAACACCACACTTACCAATGGGAAAAGGCATATCGAAAAGAATATTCAAAGGCGACAAGATAATATGGACCATCTTCTTTATCTTGTGTGCCCTGTCGATAATCGAGGTGTTCAGCGCAAGCAGCCGCAAGACCTTCGAGACACATAACTATTGGCAGCCTATAACCCGCCACGCAATGTTCGTGATTGCCGGTGTGGGAGTAACCTGGTTCATTCACAATATGAAAATATCGTGGATAAAGCAATTCTCATATTTCATCTACATTGCCGGCGTGATAGGTCTTGTGTGGGCAGCCTTCGGCGGTGCCGTGGTGAACGAGAGTGCCCGTTGGGTGGAGATTTTCGGCATAAAGTTCCAGCCTATGGAGATAGCCAAAATGGGTATTGTGATGACAACCGCTCTTGTGCTTGCCGAATCGCAAACCGAAGAAGGAACCGACCTCAAGGCTATGAAGAAGATTTTGCTGCTATGCGCGGTACCCTGCTTCTTCATTCTGCTGGAAAACCTTTCGACCGTGGTGATAATACTCGCAACGGTATTCCTTATGATGCTCATAGGACGTGTATATTGGAAACACCTGCTTGGGCTCGTGGGTGCAGGCGCGCTTGCCGTAATAATACTGTTTTGTGCTATTATGCTCACTCCAAACAAAATAGACGAGAGCGCAGGCAGCACACATAAGAAGGTTCACAACAAGATGCTTACCTGGAAAAATCGTGTACTCGATGTTACCGATACCGGTGGCCAGGTGAAGCCCAAAGACTATGAGATTAGCGGAAATGAGCAGCGCACATACGCCAACATAGCCATAGCTACAAGCGGGCTCATAGGCAAGGGGCCGGGCAACTCGGTGCAGCGCGACAATATTCCACACGCCTATTCCGACTTTATATTTGCCATAATAATAGAGGAACTTGGGCTCATTGGCGGCATAATAGTGATAATGCTGTACCTCACACTGCTTTACCGTTGCGGCAGCATTGCATCGGGCTGCGAGGATGCTTACCCTGCCTTCCTCATTATGGGTATGGGATTCATCATTGCAATACAGGCTATGCTGCATATGACAATTTCCGTGGGAGGCCCTGTAACAGGACAACCTCTGCCGCTTGTGAGCCAGGGAGGAACATCAACCCTTATAAACTGTATATACATAGGTACAATGTTGAGCATAAGCCGATATGTGAGAAGGCTGAACAAGGCAAACAAGGCTACCGTTGCCGATACAACGCCCGAGGAGAACATTGCAAAAACAGAAACAAACACAACCACATATGAAGAAGGAGTATAGAATAATAATAAGCGGCGGCGGAACAGGCGGCCACATATTCCCAGCCCTGTCGATAGCCGATGCCATACGCAGCAAGCAGCCCGATGCAAAAATATTGTTCGTGGGTGCAAGTAACAGAATGGAGATGCAGCGTGTGCCCGAGGCAGGGTACGACATTGTAGGCTTGCCCGTGGCAGGGTTCGACCGCAAGCACCTGTGGAAAAACATAAAGGTGCTGTGGCAACTGCTTAAAAGCCAGCGTATGGCCAGGAAGGTAATCAAGGATTTTGCACCGCAGGTGGCTGTGGGCGTGGGCGGATATGCCAGCGGCCCCACACTTAAAATGGCGGCAAGTATGAACATCCCCACACTCATACAGGAACAGAACTCGTATGCAGGTGTCACCAACAAACTGCTTGCAAAAAAGGCCAAAATGATATGCGTGGCATATGACGGAATGGAGCGCTTCTTCCCGCACGAAAAGATAAAACTCACAGGCAACCCCGTGAGAAAGGCGCTGCTCGATATGCGCACAAACCGCGCCGTAGCTATGAAGGAGATGGGGCTCGACACGGACAAGCGATGTGTACTCATTGTGGGTGGCAGCCTGGGAGCGCGCAGCATAAACGAGAGCATCATAGGAAACCTAAACATCATTAAGGCAAACCCGGACATACAGTTTGTGTGGCAGACAGGAAAACTCTACTACGAGGAGATGGTTGCCCGTGCCAACCGTGAGGGCAAGCCCGAGAACCTTATAATAACCGACTTTGTGAGCAATATGGCCAACGCATTGAGCGCAGCCAATCTGGTGGTTTCGCGTGCAGGCGCAGGCTCAATATCGGAATTCGCACTGCTTGGCAAGGCCGTCATCCTGGTACCATCGCCCAATGTGTCCGAGGACCATCAGACCAAGAATGCTATGGCACTTGTGGATAAAGACGCTGCAATATATGTTGCCGATGCCAAAGCCGGCGAGGAGCTGCTGTCCACAGCCGTGGCCACCGTAACCGATGACGAAAGGATTAACACATTGGAGAGCAATATTGTGAAACTGGCGAAGCCCAATGCCGCGCAAGAGATAGCCGAAGAGGTACTTATTCTTGCCAACGCATATATGGAAAAGGAGACACGCCGCATAAAGGAGAATATAAAATAATGGAACTCAAAGATATCAAACAGGTATATTTCCTGGGAGCAGGCGGCATTGGTATGAGTGCCCTGGTGCGCTATTTCCTGAAAGAGGGAAAGGTTGTTGCCGGATATGACCGCACGCCAAGCCCGCTCACCGACAAGCTCATTGAAGAGGGGGCTCAACTGCATTTTGAGGAGAACATAGAACTCATACCCGCCTGCTGCAGACAACCCGAGGGAACGCTTGTGATATACACACCCGCCATACCCGACAACCACAAGGAGTGGTCGCTTTTTAGAAACGGTGAGTTTGTTGTGAAGAAACGTGCCGAGGTTCTTGGAATAATCACAGGTGACAAACGTGGTGTATGCGCTGCCGGCACGCACGGCAAAACCACAACCAGCACAATGACAGCCCACCTGCTGCATCAGTCGCACGTAGATTGCGCAGCCTTCCTGGGTGGCATATCGAAAAACTACAAAAGCAACCTGGTTCTGAGCGACAAGAGCGACCTGGTGGTTATTGAGGCCGACGAGTATGACCGTTCGTTCCTGCACCTGAAGCCCTACATTGCCACAATAACATCGGCCGACCCCGACCACCTGGACATCTATGGCAACAAGGAGAACTACTTAGAGGCATTTGCGCAGTTCACCGAAAGGATAAGGGAGGATGGCTACCTCATACTGCACGAAGGGTTAGAGGTTGTCCCCCGCACAAAGAAAGGGGTAACCACATATATATATGGCCGCGAGAATGGCGATTTCCACGCCCGTAACATACGCATAGGCGGTGGCAGGATAGTGTTTGACTATGTGTCGCCGTGGCAGACGATAGAGGATGTGGAGCTTGGAGTGCCCGTGAGCATAAACATAGAGAACGGAATATCCTCTATGGCTATGGCAGAGATTTGTGGTGCCACAGCCGACGAAATGAAGGAGGCTATGAAGAGTTTTGAAGGTGCCGACCGTCGGTTCGACTTTCACATAAAGCAGGACAATTTGGTACTGCTGAGCGACTATGCCCACCACCCCGACGAGGTGAAGGCGTGTGCCCGGTCGCTGAAAGAGCTCTACAACGACAAGAGGGTGACAGTGCTGTTCCAGCCCCATCTGTTCAGCCGCACAAAGGATTTCTACAAGGAGTTTGCACAAAGCCTTTCGTTGTTCGACGAGGTTATTCTTGTAGATATATACCCGGCACGTGAGCAACCCATCGAAGGAGTTACAAGCAAGCTCATATATGACCACATAGCCGATGGCGTGAAAAAGAGTATGTGCAGCCGCAGCGATGTAACAAAAGTTGTTGAGGAGAAGAAGAACGAGATAGAGGTGCTTGTATCGTTGGGGGCAGGGGATATTGAGAATGATATTCCGCAAATGAAGCAGATTTTAATAAACCGATAGCAACGGATGTTTAAGAAGATACTTATATACAGTATGGCTGTGATAGCCGTGGGCTACATCGTCTTTGCCCTGCTCTTTCTCACCAAAGAGGAGGAGGGAGCACTATGCAAAGGACTGAAGATAAGCATCACCGATGGCGGTTCGGGAGCACTTACCGACGAGAAGATAGCATCGCTGCTGGCAGCCAAAGGCATAAGCCCCGTGAACAAGCCCATTGAAAATGCCGACTGCCAGGCTATTGAGGCTGTAATAGGCAAACTGTCGGTGGTGGAGGAGTGCCAGGCCTACAAGACACACCGCGGCTACATAGGCATTGACATAGACTGCAAAATACCCATTATGCAGGTGTTCGATATAAACGGCAGGGAGTTCCATATAGACGATAAAGGGGCTGTCATCGACGGAATAAGCAATGCAATGTACCTGCCTGTTGCCAACGGCTTCATCACCACCGAAATGGCCCGGAAGGAGTTGCTCACCATAGCAAGATTTCTGCAGGACAACCGTTTCTGGAACGAGCAGATTGAGCAGATATTCTTCACGGCAAAAAAGGAGGTGCTGCTCGTTCCGCGCATAGGCAACCACACAATAGAGCTTGGCTGCGTTAATAATTTGGAGAAGAAGCTCGATAAACTGAGAAAATTTTACCAAAAAGGATTGAATACAGTGGGGTGGAACAAGTATAAAAAGATAAATATTGAATTTGACAAACAGGTTATTTGTACCAAAAGAGATAAATGATATGGGAACAAAGAATTATATAACAGCTATTGAGATAGGCTCGTCCAAAGTGGCAGGCACCGTGGGTGTTGCCACATACGAAGGTATAAATATCATTGCTTATGCAAGCGAACCTGTGGATGGGTTCATCTCGAAAGGAGTTGTGCGCAACGTGGATGCTGCCGGCGCCTGCCTCACGAACATAATAAATCGCCTGGAGGCACAGCTCGACAACAAGGTGACAATAGAAAAGGCATACACCACAATAGGTGGGATATCGGTGCGCTCGGTGAAATCGACCGTGAAGAGGGAGTTCGACGAGTATAAGAAGATTACCCCCGAGATTATCGATGCTATGGCCATTGAAAACGACAACGAGTTCGTTGTTCCCGAGGGATACCAGAAGGTGCAGGTAATTGTACAGGATTACAAGCTCGACGGCAGCGTAAACACCGCTCCTGCCGGTTTCCACACCCGCAGCATAGTGGGCAGCTACTTGAACATAATCATAAACGAGCAGTTTATGAAGCAGCTGGGCGAGAGTTTCGAGATGGCAAAGATAGAGATTGTCGATAGTTTCACAGCCGCAAAGCTCGAAGCCGATATCCTCCTGAACAAAGACGACAAGCATAGTTGTGCACTTGTGAATATGGGTGCCGAAACCACCACCATATCGATATACACCAATGAACTGCTGCGCAAATTGGTGGTACTGCCTCTTGGTGGCGAAAACATAACAAGGGATATATCTACTCAACACATATCACGCGAAGAGGCCGAGAGCATTAAAATATTCAAGGGCTATGGTGCAACAGGCAGCGACAACAGCATCATAGCAAATGAAAACCTGAACAAGATTATAGCAGCCCGCATCGAGGAGATACTGCTCAACATAAAGCACCAGATAGAAAGCTCGGGCGAGAAGGTGGGGCACATATTCTTTACCGGTGGTGCCGCCAAACTGAAAAACCTGAAAACGCTGCTCGACGAGCACCTGCAGGACTACACCACCCGTATAATAACAGAGCCGACGCTCCGCTGCTTCAACGACAGCGGACTCTCTCTTGCATCCGATGCCATAACACCCACACTTTTTGGGTTGTTGAGTACAGGCAAAGAGAACTGCTGCAGAGAGGTGGGCGCTAAAGAGCCTGCAACGCCCGTGCAGTTGTCGCTGCTGGAGAATGTGGAGGAGGATAAAAACGAACCGGAGACTGCCGCCACCGCAAAAGAAGAAAAAGCGGAGGTAAAAACAGAAGAGAAAGATAGCAAAAAAACCGAAAAGTCCCGAAAAAAGCCAAAATGGCAGCAGACACTTATAAATATGTTTGCCGACTTTAAGGACAATATGACCGAAGACGAAGAGAACGACGACGAGTAACAAATAACGAATGACGCAAAAACAGTAAGACTATGAACGAAGAAGAGAAGAAGGGCCTGCCCTTTGCAATACCCACAGACGCCCCCAGAATAATAAAGGTTATAGGTGTAGGCGGTGGCGGTAGCAATGCTGTTGAGAATATGTACAACAAAGGTATTCACAACGTGTCATTTGTTATATGCAATACCGACATACAGGCACTGAACCACTCGAACATTCCGATGAAGGTGCAACTTGGAGAGACCGTGACCGAGGGACTTGGTGCGGGAAACGACCCTGCCGTAGCACATATGGCCGCCGAGGAGAGCCGCGAACAGATTGAGAGGCTCTTTAACGACGGCACCAAGATGGCATTCATCACGGCCGGTATGGGTGGTGGTACAGGAACCGGTGCGGCACCTGTTGTGGCCCAAATAGCCAAGGAGATGGGCATACTCACCATTGGTATTGTAACCATCCCCTTCAAATTCGAAATGGGCAAGAAGATTAAACAGGCGCTGCGCGGTGTGTCGGAGATTGCAAAGCACGTCGATGCCCTGCTTGTTATAAACAACGAGCGTCTGCTCGACATCTATCCCAAGCTGGATATAGAGGAGGGCTTCCGCAAGGTAGATGATGTGCTCACCACTGCCACCAAGAGCATTGCCGAGATTATAACGGCACGCGGTACCATAAACCTTGACTTCCGCGATGTGAAAAAGGTGCTTAAGAACGGCGGTGTGGCCATTATGAGTTACGGTATAGAGAGCGGCGAGGAGCGCCTTGCAAAGGCGTTCGACAAAGCAATGAACTCGCCCCTGCTCAACAACAACGACATATACAAATCGAAGAAAATCCTCTTCAACATCTATTACAACCCCAACGAACCTATGCTTGTTGAGGAGATAAACGCCGTGAACGAGTTTATGGAGAAGTTCAAGGACGACAACATAGAGGTTATATGGGGATTGAGCAAGGACCACAACCTGCAAGCCGGCGAGGTGAAGGTAACCATCCTTGCTACGGGATTCGGTATGAAGAACATCCCCGGAATGGAGCCTTTGATAGCCGAGGAGGAGGCAAAAGAGGAGGAGATTTCGCGCGAGGAAAAGGCAAAGCGCCAGGCCGAGGAGAAGGCTATCAGCGAAATGGAGAAAGCCTTCTACAAAGAGGAATACAAGGTGTTCATATTCGACGACGCAAGCCTCAACAACGAGGAGATTATATCGGCTGTTGACAACTCACCCGTGTACAAGAGAACAATACAGGAGCTCGAGATGTTAAAAGGCATTGCAGCCGGCACCACGCAGACCGAGGAGGCCGCTATCGTAAACGAGGAGACAACCGAAGAGAGTAACGAAACAGAAATAACCGAATAAATATAAAAAATATGGAACTTTTCGACATTATAAGCAACGACATAAAAGAGGCTATGAAGGCCAAAGACAAAGTGGCCCTCGACACATTGAGAAACATAAAGAAGGTGCTCTTGGAGGCTAAAACCGCACCGGGAGCAGGCGACACCGTGAGCAACGAAACTGCCATAAAGGCTATTCAAAAACTTGCAAAGCAGGGAAAGGAGTCGGCCGAGCTGTTCCGCAGCCAGGGGCGCAACGACCTTGCCGATGAGGAGCTTGCACAAGTGGCTGTTATGGAGAAATACCTGCCCAAGCAGATGAGCGAGGAGGAGATTACCGCTGTGCTAAAGGATATTATTGCACAGGTGGGAGCCTGCAAGCCACAGGATATGGGCAAAGTAATGGGCGTTGCCACAAAACAGCTTGCGGGCAAGGCCGATGGCAAAGTGATATCGGCAATTGTAAAGCAACTGCTTGCCTAAAGACGGAAAAGTTCGCGCAACACCTCGCCCGACCGCAAGGCGGGAAAATCGGGGATGTGCAGGCGATAATACTCTTCGAGAACTGCGAGGAACTGCCCTCGCAGTTCTCCGTTTAATGCAAGGGTGCGCACCGACAGGAAATCGGAATTGAAGAGGCGCACAAATTTCTGCGTGGCTGCCGGCAGCAGAAAATGCGGATGCAAAGGATGTTCGCGCACAAGCAAGCCTGCCTGCAAATCGAAATAGCTGTTTGCGGTAACGTTATCAAGGTTGGGCGCTATACCAATGAAACGGAGCAACTGTGCCATAAACACAAGATGAAAATCGGCATAACCCTCGGTAACGGAGTCGAACCACACAAAAGCCCTTTCGATGAATGTGAAAAGGGCCTCATCCTGCTCCTCCTCACGCAAAGCATAGGTGAGTACCTCGGCAAGATAGAGCGCTATGGAGGACTTCACCACGTCGTATGGTATCGACGAGTATAAAAGGTATGGCTGTGCATCGGCAATCCTTACCAAACGCTTTGCTCCACGCTGCGGCGCAGTGAAAGCAACCATTGAGAGAGGCTGGAACAGCACATTGCGCACACGCGCTTTCTTGCTGTGCGTTACGGGCAGCAGAAAGGCCCTGCGCCCCTGTTGCCGCGTGTATATGTCGGTTATCATAAGGTTGTCGTTGTACTTTATTGAACGTAGCACAACCCCCTCGAATTTATCGCTCATAGCCTCTTTTTTGCACAAAAACAGCAATAATAACAAGTTATTGCCCGTTTACTGCATACAAAACTACAAAAAATTCGGCAATTCCTTTGTCAATTCAAAAAAAGGTTTTACCTTTGCAGTCGCTTTAAGCATCAAATAGTGCTTGCACGCTCCAAAAGAGCAAAAAAAACAAAGGCCGGCCCATTCGTCTATCGGCTAGGACGCAAGATTTTCATTCTTGAAAGAGGGGTTCGATTCCCCTATGGGCTACAAGTAAAACTAGAAAATAATATAAAGAGATGGCAAACCACAAATCATCACTTAAAAGAATCAGACAGACAGAGAAGAGAAATCTTCAGAACCGTTATTTCGGTAAAAATATGCGTTCGGCAGTTCGCGGTCTCCGCGCTATCACCGACAAGAACGAGGCTTTGGCCAAATTCCCCGAGGTACAGAAAATGCTCGACAGAATGGCTAAACGTGGCTTAATCCACAAGAACAAGGCTGCAAACCTCAAATCGGGTTTGTGTGCCAGAATCGCAAAGTTAGCCTAATTTTTAGAAACATATATTTACCTACGAGAGGCTGGATTTTCAATCCAGCCTTTTCGCGTTGTGCCCCATAGCCCAAGCGCCACCCCACACAAGAACGAGGCAACAACAAAGCAAGCCGGCACATTAAACTGCGATACTGCAAGGCCTTTTATTTCAAAAGTAAAAACTACGTTTTTAATGGCCAAAATATTGCTGCAAACGCTTGCTCTGTCAAGCGTTTTTTTGTATTTTTGTTGAGTTATTCAAAACGGAAAAACATACAATATGAGCGAAGAAATCAAACAGAATTATTCGGCGGATAGTATTCAGGTACTTGAAGGATTGGAGGCCGTGCGCAAACGCCCCGCAATGTACATTGGCGACATAAGCGAGAAGGGCTTGCACCATCTGGTTTACGAGGTGGTGGACAACTCCATCGATGAGGCTATGGCCGGATATTGTACACATATAAACGTAACCATCAACCCCGGGAACTCAATCTCGGTGCAGGACAACGGCCGCGGTATCCCCGTAGACTGGCACGAGAAGGAGAACCGCTCGGCATTGGAGGTGGTAATGACCGTGCTGCACGCCGGTGGTAAATTCAACAAAGACTCTTACAAGGTATCGGGCGGTTTGCACGGTGTGGGTGTATCTTGTGTTAACGCCCTCTCCACCCATATGAAGACCGAGGTTTTCCGCGACGGCAAACACTACGAGCAGAACTACTCTTGCGGCAAGCCCATCGACCAGGTGCACTGCATCGGCGAGTCGGAGCTGCGCGGTACACGCCAGACATTCCAGCCCGATGGTTCTATTTTTGTGGTTACCGAGTACCAGTATGAGATTCTGGCAAACCGCCTGCGTGAGCTTGCCTTCCTTAATGCCGGTATCACAATAACACTTACCGATGCACGTGAGGCCGACGAGAACGGCCAATACAGAAGCGACACCTTCCACTCTACCGAGGGATTGAAGGAGTTTGTGCGCTACATAGATGCATCGCGCACACCGCTCATTGGCGATGTGATATACCTGAACACCGAGAAAAACGGAATACCCATCGAGGCAGCCATCATATACAACAACGGCTACAGCGAAAACGTACACTCGTATGTAAACAACATTAATACCATAGAGGGTGGTACACACCTTGCAGGCTTCCGCCGCGCCCTTACCCGCACTCTCAAGAAATATGCCGACGACACAAAGGCTCTTGAGAAAGCCAAGGTGGAGATTTCGGGAGAGGACTTCCGCGAAGGCCTCACCGCCGTTATCTCGGTAAAGGTGGCAGAGCCTCAGTTTGAAGGACAGACAAAAACCAAGCTCGGAAACAACGAGGTTACCGGTGCCGTAGACCAGGCTGTGGGCGAGGCCCTTGCATACTACCTTGAAGAGAACCCCAAAGAGGCCAAAATGGTGGTTGACAAGGTTATATTGGCAGCAACGGCACGTATAGCAGCACGCAAGGCACGCGAAAGCGTACAGCGCAAGAGCCCTATGAGTGGCGTGGGAATGCCCGGAAAACTTGCCGACTGCTCCGACAAAGACCCTGCAAACTGCGAGCTCTTCATCGTGGAGGGTGACTCTGCGGGTGGCTCGGCAAAACAGGGCCGCAAGAACAGTTTCCAGGCCATTCTTCCATTGCGCGGTAAAATCCTCAATGTAGAGAAGGTTATGTGGCACAAAGCCTTTGAGAGCGACGAGATAAACAACATAATACAGGCTATAGGTGTACGCTTCGGCCTCGACCCCGAGGACAGCAAAAAGGCCAACATCGACAAACTGCGTTATCACAAGATTATTATGATGACCGATGCCGATGTCGATGGTGCGCACATCGACACCCTAATTATGACACTCTTCTACCGCTTTATGCCCGAGATTATCGAAGGAGGCTATCTTTATATAGCACAACCACCCCTATACCTATGCTCAAAAGGCAATGTAAAAGAGTACTGCTACAGTGATGACCAAAAGAGATTATTCATTGAGAAATATGCAAACGGTAACGAGAAGGATGTAAAGGTACAGCGTTACAAAGGTCTTGGCGAGATGGATGCCCAGCAGCTGTGGGACACCACAATGAACCCCGAGACACGCACACTGAAACAGGTATCCATACGCGAAGCGCAGGTGGCCGACCACATATTCTCTATGCTTATGGGCGATGATGTGGGCCCACGCCGAGAGTTCATCGAACAGAATGCAAAATATGCAGAAATCGACGCATAACAAGAAATATAAAACAAAAAGAGGCTGACTAAAAAGTATTTTTTAGCAGCCTCTTTTTGCAGGGAGATGAATAAAAAGATGTAGTTTAAGGCTTGCGCAGCCTGAAAAACCGCAGTTTACTAAGCGTAAATGAGGATTTTGAAGGCAAGCGTAACG
>JAFVSR010000033.1 GCA_017503645.1 Bacteroidaceae bacterium
CGTTACGCTTGCCTTCAAAATCCTCATTTACGCTTAGTAAACTGCGGTTTTTCAGGCTGCGCAAGCCTTAAACTACATCTTTTTATTCATCTCCCTGCAAAAAGAGGCTGCTAAAAAATACTTTTTAGTCAGCCTCTTTTTATGTGAACCCCGAAAGTTTTTCTAACTTTCGGGGTTCACATTGCTTTACAGCCATATTCTTTTTTTTGCTTTATAACGTATGTATAAATAGATGTGGAAAGGGTAGCTTTAGCGTTCTCTTGTTATTGGCATATTTCTTTTGTGATTTGTATATGTTGTTTTGCGACAGCTGTTTGTTGCTTCTTATGGAATCTTATAGTAGGGTGTCTTGCTGCAAATCTATAAATTCTATATTCGTTGGGCAATATATTGTTTTATGTGCCGATGATTGCTCCTCAATAGCCAACCATCTAGCAGTTCGCAGCTGACAAAACGGTAACATTGCTAAATTATTCCCACGTTCAGCCTTTTTGTGTCACTTTACGGCTCTAAATTCCCATAAAGTGGTGCTGTTCTCTATTTGTACCTTTTGTAAATACAATTATATAGCGCGTAGCGCGTTGATTATTCGCTATTTAGCTTGAAAATAGGCCTGCGAGATTTTGAAATTTGCTTTCATCCTCCACGTATACCCGTTTTTTTAGATTTTTGCAGCCATTTACAGTTTACAATGCTGTTTTTAGGGTGCTGAAGGTGCTGTTTTCAATATTTATTCATACAATACTAAATTTTAATGATTCTCACGCGTGATAAATGTGATACAAATGTATATAACATTGTAAATAGTAGCGTGCTGCTTGCGTTCTGTTGCTGCTTGTTCGAATGTACATTACAAATGTACCTTCACTCTTTGCGACAACCGGAGTGGAGTGGTGCGCCTTTCTTAACAGCTTGGTTCACACGGCTGTTGATAACCAAAAACAGCAGTATGCAAAAATTATACAATCTTTATAATGGATGTGTAATTTATTGATTATCAGTAAATATATTGGTGTTATGTGTATTGTTTCTTTAACATTTTCGCTTTGTTTGTTTTTGCTTTGGTTCTGTACTTGCATAAAATAGGGCTTTTGTTGTTTGTAGTTGACATAGAATCAGCATTTTAGCTAAAAAGTATAAAGTAGATTCTATTACGGCTCGTTTCTCAATACCCTTTTATGCTTTTACATTGTGCAGCACTTGTTCACAGGCCTGTTTATTTCTCTCTTATCTTTTTGTAAATCGCACGGCTGTTTAATCTTGTAAAGCGCGAATCTTTGCTTGTGTTGTCTTTCTTTTGGTGTGTTATTGTTTTGTTTGTTTTTTATTATTACTTTTGTAATGTGTAACGGAATTTTGTTTTGTAAACTATTGAAAATTGCATAAAGTATGAACGATAAGGAACGAGTAGAACTCATAATGAAAATCTATAACCTCACGCCGTCGCAATTTGCCGACAGGGCCGGAATACAACGTGCATCGGTTTCTCATATACTGAGTGGGCGCAATAAACCGAGCCTCGAGGTTATGCTTAAGATATATGAATCGTTCCCCGGGCTCGATATGGCTTGGCTTATGACAGGCAAGGGTGTTGCACCTGAACCGCAAACATCGCAGAGCGTGGTGGAGGAACAACTGCCGCTTTCTATGCCCGAACTCTTTTCGCAGCCAAAAACCGAGGATGTCTCTTCGCCGGCTGTTGCTCATACGCCTGTTGTGCAAAAAACGCAGAAACCCGTTGTGCAACGCCCTGTGGCGGCCGAGCGTGCTCCTCGTCGTTCCTCGGCTCGCGCAGCCCAGGCAGATGCGGTGCCCTCTCCCCGCAGAATTAAGGAGATACGAATATTCTACACCGATGGAACGTATGAAACAATGTTCCCCGAGAAATAACTTTGCTCCTAATTAAATAATAAAATAAACCTCTCTCTTATTTGTACGGCGTGCTAAATTATGTTATCTTCGCTGCAAATAGGATTGCGGCATTGTGCCCGTGCGCGCTTGCCTGCGCTCCGGTTTAAGAGTGAAAATATTAAACAAATCTTATGATATTATTATGAAAAAGGTACTTGTCGATTTGACGATAAGGGAGGTGGAACAGTTGAACGCAACCTGCGTCTTGCTGCTTATGACAGCCGAGAGCCCTCTCCCAGCTGTTCTTCCGGGGCAGTTTGCCGAGTTGCGTATCGACGGAACTCCCACCGTGATGTTGCGCCGCCCGATATCTATCCACAGCTTTTCGCCCGAAAAGAACGAGATAGGTTTTCTCGTGCAATTGGTGGGCGACGGCACCCGCTGGCTTGGCAACCTCAAAGCCGGTGATAAGGTGAACACACTGCTGCCATTGGGTAACGGTTTCACTCTTCCCACGGATAAAAACGCCAATCTGTTGCTGGTTGGTGGCGGAGTGGGCTCTGCACCTCTTTACTATCTTGCCGAGGAGCTTAAACGAGGCGGTTATAATTTCACTCTGCTCATAGGTGCCCGTTCGGCCAAAGACCTCTATCGTCGCGATGCATACGAAGCGCTTGGTCGCGTGGAATATACCACCGAGGATGGTACTCTGGGGCAAAAGGGCTATGTAACCAACCACACCGTGCTTGGCGAGAAATTTACACAGATATATACATGTGGTCCCAAGCCTATGATGCTCTCGGTTGCAAAGTATGCCCGCGAGAACAATGTCCCCTGTGAGGTGTCGCTCGAGAACAAGATGGCTTGCGGCCTTGGAGCCTGCCTCTGCTGCGTTGAAGATACAAAAGAGGGGCATAAGTGTGTTTGTACAGATGGTCCGGTATTCTCAATAGATGAACTCAAATGGTAAAGACAGATGTTAAAATAGGCGGATTGAATTTGAAAAATCCGGTACTCACAGCGTCGGGTACATTCGGCTACGGCATAGAGTTTGCCGATTTTGTCGATTTGAATAAACTTGGTGGTTTCATAGTTAAAGGCACAACCCTTAACCACAGAGAGGGTAACCCATATCCCCGCAGTGCAGAAACCCCTATGGGTATGCTCAATGCGGTGGGCCTGCAAAACAAGGGAGTAGATTACTTTGCAAGCAATATATATCCGCAGTTGAAGGACTTCGATACAAATGTAATAGTAAACGTGTCGGGTGCCTGTATAGAGGATTATGTGGCCTGCGCCGAGAAGGTGGCAGCGCTCGATAAAATCCCTGCAATAGAGCTTAATATCTCCTGTCCCAATGTAAAACAGGGTGGTATGGCGTTTGGTGTGCAGGCCGCATCGGCAGCCGAGGTTGTGTCGGCAGTGCGCAAAGCCTATCCCAAAACACTCATAGTAAAACTTTCGCCCAATGTTACGGATATAACCGAGATTGCTCGGGCAGTGGAGGGTGCAGGTGCCGATAGCGTGTCGCTCATAAACACCCTTTTGGGAATGGCTATAGACAGCGAGAAGCGCCGTCCCTTGCTCTCTACAATTACAGGCGGTATGAGTGGCCCTGCCGTGAAACCTATTGCCTTGCGTATGGTGTGGCAGGTGGCAAAGGCTGTTAAAATCCCCGTAGTAGGTATCGGTGGCATCACTACCGGCAGCGATGCCGTGGAGTTTTTGCTTGCCGGTGCGTCGGCCATAGAGGTGGGTACGGCCAACTTTATGAATCCTGCCGTTACGGGCGAGATTGTAGATTACATCGAGGACTACCTGGTGCGCCACAAAATGAATTCTATCGACGAACTTATAGGCGCTTTGGAGGTATAACAGGGTAGAAGATATTTGCAAAAAATAAAGGATGCACACGTGCATCCTTTATTTTTTTGCTATGTGTAACACTGTTTTTGTATTGTAGTTGTGGGGTATGAGTGTTACAAAAATAACAGCTTTGTTTTGTGTATTTACTTTTGTATACACAATTGTAATGTAATATATTTTCTTATTTATCCAATAAATCGGGGCGCAGGCGCTTTGTGCGCTCCAACGATTGCTCAAACTCCCATTGACGTATCTTTGCCTCGTGTCCCGACAGGAGAACATCGGGAACTCTCCACCCATTATACTCAGCCGGGCGTGTGTAAACGGGCGGCGCAAGCAAATTATCCTGAAAAGAGTCGGAAAGTGCCGATGTTTCGTCGGAAATTACCCCCGGAATAAGGCGAATAACCGCGTCGCATATTACTTCAACTGCCAATTCGCCACCTGTCAGAACATAGTCGCCTATGCTTATCTCTTTGGTAATCAAGTGCTCGCGTATTCTATGGTCTATTCCCTTGTAATGTCCGCATAAAAATATCAAATTCTGCTTCATAGAGAGCGAATTTGCCATAGGCTGGTCGAAAACCTGCCCGTCGGGCGAGGTGTATATCACCTCGTCGTACTCTCTCTGGGCCTTCAGCTGCTTAATACAATTGTCAATTGGTTCTATCTTCATAACCAGCCCCGCGCAGCCGCCAAATGGATAATCATCGGTTCTGCGGTGCTTGTCGAGTGTATAATCTCGTAAATTATGTAAACATATTTCGGCATAGCCGTTGCGTTGGGCACGCCCCATAATCGAGGTGTTGAAAAAGCTCTCCATCATCTCGGGAAAGGTGGTAATTATATCTACGCGCATAGTTTGTATATAAATGTAAATTCAAAAATTCTGTTTTTTGAGCCTCTTTTTTGCACCTGCTGTAGCGGTTGCTTTTTGTCGGGCTTCTGCTCTCATTTGCAAAAATAAGATTTTTATTTGGAATTACCATTATCACACGTCAACGGAAGAGAATGTGGTAAAACTATAACTGCGATATTTACCACGGATTTTAATTTTGGTGCAAAAAATGAAAATCTCACGAGGCTTACGAAACAACAATCCGCTCAACATCAGGCGTAACAAGACCGCCTGGCAGGGATTGGCTGCCGAACAGACCGATTCGGCATTCTTCACATTCACGACACCGGCCTGGGGCTACAAGGCTGCGTTCATAACACTTCGCAATTACAAGCGCTTGCACGGTATCGACACGTTGCATAGCTGGGTGGCCCGCTGGGCACCGCCTGTGGAGAACGATACTGCCGCATACATTGGGTTTGTGGCACGTAA
Source organism: Bacteroidaceae bacterium (assembly GCA_017503645.1). GTDB lineage: Bacteria > Bacteroidota > Bacteroidia > Bacteroidales > Bacteroidaceae > HGM04593. Next base: position 5,048 of record JAFVSR010000033.1, read on the forward strand.
AACAGGGCTCAACCCCCACGAAAGAATAGATTGCGACAACAAGGAGGCAATGTGTTCCATAGTGGCTGCAATGTCGCAAATGGAAAATGGCGTGCCGGCAAAAATGGAAGATGTTGAAAAGGGGTGGGAACTTGCCATGATGCACTCGTAAGCATCGCTTTATTGCCCCATAAAACCGCGTTTAAGAGCTTTTCGCCCTAAAACGCGGTTTTATGCGTTATTATGGCTTAATAAAAATTAAAATGCTTGTCGGTTTCGGCAAAATTGAGTAATTTTACAATGTTTTATATATAATATAATAAGGTATAAATAGTAATTTAATTTATAAAAACATTTTATGATTGACGACAGAATAATTAAAGTGAATGTTGAGGATGTGATGCAAACATCATACATCAACTATTCAATGTCGGTAATTGTTGCGCGTGCGCTCCCCGATGTTCGCGACGGCTTGAAGCCCGTTCATCGCCGCATACTCTACGGTATGATGGAGCTGGGAAACACATCAGACAAAGCCTTTAAGAAATCGGCACGTACCGTGGGAGATGTACTTGGTAAGTATCACCCCCACGGCGACTCATCGGTTTACGGAGCATTGGTGCGTATGGCACAACCCTGGGTTATGCGTTATCCTCTTGTGGAGGGCCACGGTAACTTTGGTTCTATCGACGGCGACTCACCTGCTGCTATGCGTTACACCGAGGCACGCTTGCAGAAACTTGGCGAGGATATGGCCGAGGACCTCTACAAGGATACCGTAGATTTCGTGCCCAACTACGATAACGAAACCGTGGAGCCCACCGTGATGTCCACCCGCATCCCCAACCTGCTGGTGAACGGTGCCACAGGTATTGCCGTAGGTATGGCAACAAATATACCCACACATAACCTTAACGAGGTTATAGATGCCTGTGTGGCATACATCGATAACCCCGATATCGACACCGACGGGCTTATGCAGCACGTCAAAGCGCCCGACTTCCCCACAGGCTGCGACATCCTGGGTGTGAGCGGTGTGCGCGAGGCGTATGAAACCGGCCGTGGCCGTGTTGTTATGCGTGCCGTGGCAGAAATTGAGCAGGGTACACACGAGAAAATCGTGGTGACGGCAATCCCCTATAACGTACTCAAAGAGGAGCTTATCAAGGATATCGCCTCAATGATTAACGAGAAAAAGATTGAGGGCATTTCCAATATCAACGACGAGTCGGACCAGTCGGGTATGCGCATTGTAATAGACGTAAAGCGCGATGCTAATGCCAACGTGGTGCTCAACAAGCTGTACAAGATGTCGGCATTGCAGACGTCATTCAGCGTAAACTGCATTGCCATTGTAAACGACCGCCCGCAGCTGCTCTCGCTCAAGGACTGCATCAGACACTTTGTCGATCATCGTCACGACGTGGTTATACGCCGCACCAAGTTCGACTTGCGCAAGGCACAGGAGCGTGCTCACATCATAGAGGGCCTTATAATAGCATCGGACAACATCGACGAGGTGGTACGCATCATCAAGGCCTCTTCTTCGCCTGCCGATGCCCGTATGGCTCTTATGCAGCGTTTCAACCTCTCCGAGATTCAGGCCAATGCCATTGTGGAGATGCGCTTGGGACAGCTCACAGGTATCAACCAGGATAAGCTGCACGCCGAGATGGACGAGTTGTTGCGCAAGATAGAGTACTTCAACGCCATCCTCACCGACGATGAGCTCTGCAAGAAGGTTATCAAGGACGAGCTCATAGAGGTTAAGGAGAAATATGGCGACGAGCGCCGTTGCCGCATCGACTATACCGCATCCAACGACTTCAACCCCGAGGATTTCTATGCCGATGACGAGATGGTTATCACAATCTCGCATATGGGTTACATAAAACGTACCCCGCTCACCGAGTATCGCAGCCAGAACCGTGGCGGTGTGGGCTCAAAGGGCAGCGACACACGCGACTCCGACTTCATAGAGTATATCTACACAGCCACAATGCACAACACTATGCTCTTCTTTACACAGCGTGGCAAGTGTTACTGGCTCAAGGTATATGAGATACCCGAGGGCAACAAGAACTCGAAAGGCCGTGCAATACAGAATATGCTCAACATCGACAGCGACGATGCCGTGAACGCATTTGTACGCGTAAAGACACTTGCCGACAAGAACTTCATAGAGAGCCACAACATAATATTCTGCACCAAGCAGGGTATTATCAAGAAAACCTCTCTCGAGCAATATTCACGCCCCCGTACAAATGGTATCTTGGCAATCGGTATCCGCGAGGACGACCGCGTGATATCTGTTGCGCTCACCGATGGCAACAGCGACATCATACTTGCCAACAGAACAGGCCGTGCAGTGCGCTTCAACGAAAACACAGTACGTGCAATGGGCCGCACAGCAACAGGTGTCAAGGGTATGGCACTCGATGAGGGTGACGAGGTCGTAGGTATGGTAGTGCTGCCGCAGGATGCAGGCGACGAGCATAGCCTCCTTGTACTTTCGGAACAGGGCTATGGCAAGCGCTCGAAGTGCGACGATTATCCCACCGTTAGCCGCGGTTGCAAGGGTGTGAAAACATTGAAGGTGACCGACAAGACCGGCGAACTCGTTGCAATTATGGATGTGAACAACGAAAACGACCTGATGATAATCAACAAGTCGGGTATAACAATACGTACCGCAGTGGAGCAGATTCCCGTCATAGGCCGCGCAACACAAGGCGTTAAGGTAATTAACCTTGGCAAGAAGAACGACTGCATAGGCTCGGTATGCAAGGTTACCCGCGAAGAGGTTGAGGAACTTGCAGAAAACGATTCTGTAACCGACAGTGAGAATACCCCCGAAACTACAGAAACAAATCAATAACCATTAAATTAAATGTAAAATGAAAAAGCTGATTTTTTCTTTAACACTATTATTGTCCACAGCGATAGCTTTCGGACAAACACTATCGAAAGAGGAACTTAAAGCTCAGAAGAAACAGATTAAAGCCTTGATGACCGAGGTGAAAACAGCCGAGAAACTCATTCTTGACAATCCCGATGCTGCTCTTGCCAAAGTAACACCCTGCACACAAAACCCGCTTGTCAGCGGCGATGCCTATGTGTGGTATGTTCAGGCACAGGCACGTAAAGCAATTGTTGATCGCGATAACGCCTCACGTGCAGCCGGTGGCCAGATAGATATGGATAAACTATACTCAAACTGCGTGCAGCTTATCAATGAACTTGAAATCTGCGATTCGCTTGATTCTGCTCCCGACAAGAAAGGCAAGATAGCTCCCAAATACAAGGAGTTTGTAAAGACAGCTCTCAATGAAAACCGCAACCAGATGTATAACGGTGGAGCCTATTTCTACAATAAAGGTAAATTTGCCGACTCTTACGACCAGTTTGCAAAATATGTAGAACTTACCGAAAGCAAGATACTTGCCGACGTGGTGCAGCCTACAGAAAAGGCATACAGCATTGGTGCTGCCTATAATGCCATACAATGTGCAATGCAGTTGAAGGATTATGAGAAAGCACTTAAGTATGCCGACTATGCAGCACTGGATGAATCAAAAGCCAACAGCGTGTCTCGTCTGAAGGCCAATGCATATCAGGCAATGGGTGACACTGCAAAATGGGTAGGTTTCCTTAAAGAGAACGTCGTGAAGTTCCCCGACGATCCTTTCTTTTATCAAACACTTATCCAGTACTACGACAATGCAGGCGACCGCGAAGGTTTGAATAAACTTGCCGATGAGCTTATGGCCGGCGACCCGACAAACGCCCTCTTTGTTTACCTCAAAGGATATATTGCTCAGCAGCAAAAGGATTTGGACAATGCAATTTCTTGGTATAAAAAGACTTTGGAGATGGACCCCAATTATCTCGATGCTCACACCAATATTGGTCGCAGCTACATTGCCAAGGCTAGCGAATACAACGCAAGCCAATCTTCAGTAAAGGTTGACAGAGCCAAGATGAAGAAGGACAAGGAGATTATAAGCGGCTTCTTCCGCGAGGCTATGCCTCACTTTGAGAAACTGCGCGAGATTGCCCCCGACCGCAAGGATTTGTGGCTCAACGGCCTCACACAGTGCTACTACAATCTTAATATGAACGACAAGATGGCTGAACTTGAGAAACTTGCCCAGTAATCAAGTCCTGTATATACAACAAAAATGTCGCCCTTGCAGGGGCGACATTTTTTTGTTGTTTGTCCAAAGAAGCCCGGCAAGTGCGGGCCTTTCTTTTTCAGTCTAACTGTTGAAGAATCTCTGCAATGACGTGCGGGAAATGTTCATACTCCAGTGCGTGAACTTTAGCTGCAACATCATCGGGGGTGTCAGTGGGCAGAACGGGGCATTTTGCCTGGAAGAATGTGGTACCTTTGTCATATTCGGCATCAATCAAATGAATTGTGATGCCACTCTCGGTATCGCCGCACTCCACAACGGCCTTGTGCACTCTGTCGCCATACATACCTTTGCCACCGTGCTTGGGAAGCAGCGCGGGGTGTATGTTTACAATGCGGGCAGGGTAGGCCTCTATGAGTTTTTGGGGAACGAGCAACAGGAAGCCTGCAAGTACAATAAAATCGATGCCATAGCGATGCATCATATCCACAATGCCATCGGCTGCCATAAATTCAGCTTTTGTAACAACCTCGCAGGGAATGTTCAGCTTGCGCGCGCGCTCAATTACATAGGCCTTGGGGTTGTTGGCTACAATAAGCGCAACCTCCACATCTTTGTTCTCTTTGAAATAGTTGGCAATGTTTTCGGCATTGGAGCCGCTGCCCGAAGCAAAAATAGCAATCTTCTTCATCGTCTGTTTTATTCGTTTTATGAAATGGGTACAAGGCGGCGCAGCACCTGCTCGCCATAAGTTTTCGATATTGGAATCTCCCTCACATTGGGAACACCGAGCTCAAGAAACAGATTCTCTTTTTCGCGGCGTATGACCTTTACTAAATCGAGGTTCACCATATACGAGCGATGGCAACGCACAACGTTGGTATCGGCAAGCTGTTCGCTTATATCCTTCATAGTTATGCGCATCAGCTGTTTCTTCAACTGTTCGTTCTTCAAATACCATATACATATATAGTTGTCGGCCGACTCTATGTATATGAGATTTTCCTTGGCTACAGACAACTGCAGCACCCCTCGTGAATCTCTGATTGATATGAGCGAGCTCGATTTGAATCCAATGTTCTCGTTCATAAGCTCCTTGAGCTTTGCCGAACGCTCCTGATACGAAAAGAATAGGATACAAAGGATATATGGGATAAACAATATGTATATCGTGTTCTTTATGGCATTTATGTAAATCTCCATAGGGTCGTTTGTGGGGAGATTGAGGTTTCCTTTTACAATAAGTGCCAGAATGGTGAATGCACCCGACAGCAACAATAATTCTATGAACACCCAACCAATGTATTTAATTATCGTTATGCCGTGGTTGGGCCTGCGTGAGTAGTGGTACATCACAACACGGCTTATGGCAACCACTATCATACCAATGCTCACAAGAACTATCGACCAAAGAAAATATGTTGTGGTGGTAATTTTTTTGTTGTCAATCCACATATCGGAGCCAAAAGGCTGATATACGTTGATGAAACCGATAGCAAAGATTGAAACAAAAAGAACCATTATCAACTGGTTCCTTTTTTCCAACATATATTGTGGTGCTTTTTTGAAAAGTACCGATGTGTATTCTGCCATTGTATTTATATCAAATTTATTATGCGAAGATACAACTAATTTTTATTAAAATGCTTTCGGCTTTTTATCATTTATAAATATTTTACATTTTTTGCATTGCGCTTTGCCGTAATATGTGAAAAAATATTTACGATTGCCATTTTTACACCCGTGCAGTGTGATATTTAGGAAAAAACTCTATATTTTTGCATAATATGAAAAATTGCGCACAAAGCATACCTGTATGGCTATAGTAAATTATAAGAATGTAGATATTCACATTGATTCCAAAATAATTTTGGAGAACGTCTCCTTTGAATTGCAAGAGGGCGAGTTCGCCTATATCGTAGGCGCGGTGGGTTCCGGAAAATCCACACTCCTTAAAACAATTTACGGCGAGGTGGATATTATGGATGGACGGGCTATGGTGTTCGATGAATATGACCTGCGCAACCTTCGCAGCAATCGGTTGCAAGCCTTGCGTAAGCGCATAGGAATAGTGTTTCAGGATTTTCAACTGCTCACCGACCGCAATGTAAACGACAACCTCGATTTTGTTCTCCGCAGTACCGGTTGGACGAACAAACAGGAGCGCGAGAAACGCATCCGCGAGGTACTGCACCTTGTAGGCTTGCCACAAAAAGGTTACAAGATGCCTCACGAACTATCGGGTGGTGAGCAACAACGCATAGTGATAGCACGCGCCATCCTCAACCGCCCTGCGCTCATCCTTGCCGACGAGCCAACGGGAAACCTCGATTCGGAAACCGGAAATTACATTATGCGCCTGTTGCATCGTATATGTCACGAGGAAAAAAGCGCTGTGCTTATGATTACTCACAACGAGCAGTGGCTCACTCTGTACCCCGGCACCGAGTATAGTTGTGCCGAAGGGCGTATGCGTCTTATGAAAAGTATGCGCGAGACAGCCACACAAACATCACTTTTTCAAGAATAATAACTAATAAATATAAGAATTATGAAAGTACTTAAATTTGGCGGAACATCTGTAGGCTCGGCCGAGCGTATGCAGAATGTAGTGCGCCTCATTTCCGATGGCGAGACAAAGATAGTAGTTCTCTCGGCTATGTCGGGAACAACAAACTCACTTATAGAATTTACAAACTATTTGCGCAATGGCAATCCCAATGGAGCTTGTGAGCACGCAAATGTATTGCAGGACAAATATCGCCAGACGATAAAAGGGCTTTACGAAACGACAGAGGCTGCCGATGCTGCCACAGCAAAAGTGAACGAAATCTTCAACCACCTGCGCTCGTTGGCATATAAGCCACTCGATACCAATCTCGAAAAAGAGATTGTTGCCCAGGGCGAGATAATATCTACCAATATGGTAACATTGTATATGCGTGAAAAGGGCCTCGATGCCGAGCTGCTCGACTCCCTCTCATTTATGCGCCTGGGTGCCAACGGCGAGCCCGACCTCGCATACATTCGCACCCACCTGTTGCCACAACTCGATATGGAGGTTAAGGGCCGTATCTACATAGCTCAAGGCTTCATATGCCTGAATGACGAGGGCTGCATAGACAACTTGCAACGTGGTGGCAGCGACTACACTGCAACACTCATAGGTGCAGCTGTGAATGCCGACGAGGTACAGATATGGACCGATATCGACGGAATGCACAACAACGACCCCCGCATCGTGGATAACACATCGCCCGTGCATCATCTTCATTTCGAAGAGTCGGCAGAGCTTGCATATTTTGGAGCAAAAATTCTGCATCCCACCTGCATCCTTCCCGCCAAACTTATGGGAACACCCGTGCGTTTGCTCAATACAATGGACCCCACAGCCGAGGGTACACTTATCGACAACAATCTCACCCGCCCGGGCGAGATTAAAGCCATTGCTGCCAAGGAGAACATCACCGCAATAAAAATTAAGTCGGGACGTATGTTGCTTGCCTATGGTTTCCTGCGCAAAGTATTTGAGATATTCGAGACATACAAAACCTCAATAGATATGATTTGTACCTCGGAGGTTGGTGTTTCGGTTTCTATCGATGACGACCGCAAACTCGACCTCATTGTGGACGAACTGCAAAAATATGGTACCGTAACCGTGGACAAGAATATGTGTATCATATGCGTTGTGGGCGACCTCAACTGGGAGAACACCGGTTTCGAAGCACGCGCAATGGAGGCAATGAAAGATATTCCCGTGCGTATGGTTTCGTATGGCGGCAGCAACTACAACATATCGTTCCTTGTGCGCGAGGAGGACAAGGTGCGTGCATTGCGTGCATTGAGTAGCAAAATCTTTAACTAAAAGAGATTTTTTTGATGAAAACAAAGTTTCCAATAGAGAGGTTTGCCCATATTGAAACTCCCTTCTATTATTACGATGTCGAGCTTCTTAAAAAGACAATAGACACCGTGCAAAAGGAGGCTGCAAAACACAATGGTTTCAACGTGCACTATGCCATAAAGGCCAATTTTAACCCCCGTCTGCTCGCTATAATAGCAGCGAGCGGTCTTGGGGCCGATTGCGTAAGCGGTGGCGAGGTTGCCGCTGCGCTTAAGGCCGGAGTTTCGCCTGGTCACATAGTATTTGCAGGTGTGGGAAAAACCGATAAAGAGATAGCCCTTTCGCTCGATGCTGGCATCTTCTGCTTTAACGTGGAATCCATCCCCGAAATAGATGCCATAGATACATTGGCAGCGGAGCGTGGGGTGGTGGCGCAGGTCGCAATACGTGTAAACCCCAACATCGGCGCCCATACCCACGCCAATATAACCACCGGCCTTGCCGAGAACAAGTTTGGTGTAAACTATGAGCAGCTCGACGAGGTTATAAACACCATTGAAAGCAAAAACAATGTAAAACTCATTGGCCTGCATTTTCACATAGGTTCGCAAATACTTGTTATGGACGATTTCATCGCCCTATGTGGTAGAGTGAACGAACTGCAGACAATGTTGCACGAAACTCGCGGGTTGGTGCTTCCTCATATAAATGTAGGTGGTGGCTTGGGTATCCGTTACGATGCTCCCGACAAGTACAATGTTCCCGATTTCGCCCTCTATTTCGATACCTACGCACAGCATCTTAAACTCTTCCCCGGGCAGCAGGTGCATTTTGAACTTGGTCGCAGCATAGTTGCCCAGTGCGGCTCGCTCATTACACGTGCCACCTACATCAAGAGCGGCACCTGTAAAAAGTTTATCATAGTGGATGCAGGTATGAATGACCTTGTGCGCCCGGCTCTTTATAGCGCATATCACAGAATAGAAAACCTCTCATCGCATAAAGCCGACGAGGTATATGACGTGGTGGGGCCCATATGCGAGTCGTCCGATGTCTTTTGCAAGGACCGCAAGATACCCCAAACGCATCGTGGTGATATAATGGCTATACGCTCGGCCGGTGCATACGGCGAGGCAATGGCATTTGGTTACAACTGCCGCCCGTTGCCAAAGAGTGTGTTATCTACCGAATTTGAGTAAATAAAAAATGAAGTGAGCCCCAAAGTTTCTCCAAACTTTGGGGCTCACTTCATTTATGAAATTGGCTTTCATTTTTACTCAAATTTAATTGCTTTAGTTGGCTCTATTCTTGCAATGAGCATAGATGGCACCAGCAACATTGCTACCGACAGAACAAACATAAAGATGTTCATCGGTATCATAACCCACGAAAATTCTATAGGTACACAATTCATATAATACATTTCGGGGTCCAATGCCACAAACCCTGTCTGCTGTTGCAGCAAGCATAGCGCTATTGCTATGATATTCCCCCATAGCATTCCTTTGCCAATAATAAAGCAGGCATAATAGATAAAAACCTTTCTTATGGAAAAATTCTGCGCGCCCACAGCCTTTAGAATGCCAATGAGGTTGCTCTTCTCCAGAATGAGGATAAGCAGGCCCGATGTCATTGTGAACCCTGCAATGCCAAGCACCAGGACAAGAATCACCCACACCGTCTGGTCCAGCACACCAAGCCAGGCAAACAGAGCCGGGTTGGCCTCCTCTATGGTTTGTATATAAAGCCCCTCCTTCTCTCTGTTCCCAATTTCGGCAACAATACCGGCGAGCCGATTACGGGTATTCTCAATATCTTCATAATCGGTAACGGAAATCTCAATGCCGCTTGCCTGCTTCTCGTTCCATCCATTGAGGCGACGCGTGGTTTCAATATCGGTAATGGCGACAAGGTTATCCATCTCCTGCAAGTGCGTCTCGTAGATTCCCGCAACAAGCATACGCCTTGCCTTTACGTTACCCTGCATAAAATATACGTTTATCTTGTCGCCTGTATTGCAGTTCAGTTTTTTTGCCATCAGGTTCGACAGGATAATCCAATAGCCCTTAACAGAATCGGTTTGTGCCGGTATATTGCCACTCACAAGATGTTCCTCAAAAAACGATGCATCATATTCCTTGCCAATACCCTTTACAAGCACTCCTTCATATTCGTCGCCCACGGCAAGCAGCCCGGGTTTCTGTACATAGCGTTGCGCGTGGGCAATACCATCGCATTCTCCGATTCTTTCAATATCCTCATCTGTTATTGTAACGTGCGAATCGCCATTCAGAGTTGCCGCATAATTGCCTATTTGCAAGTGCCCGCCGAATCCTATAATCTTGTTTCTTACTTCGTTCTTGAATCCCACGACAATGGCAAGCGAGAGCATCATCACAATAAGCCCTATCGATACTCCCCATTGTGCTATGGTTATTGCAGGGCGCGATATCTTTTTCCCACCCTTGCGCGATGCATATAGCCTTTTTGCTATGAACAGTTCAATATTCATTGGATATGTCGTTGGCTATTTCCACTCCCAGGCATAACGCTCTATATCCTCCTCAACAAGGATATCTCCTGTTTGCACCTCAATGAACTCGAGGTCGGTTATTGCACGCACAGCGTGCAACTGGCCTTTCTTTATGTGTACCACACTGCCGCGTGTAACCTCGGTTACATTTCCGTCTATAACCAGCAGGCCCCGGCCGTTGACAAAGGTCCACACCTCGTCGCGATGGCGGTGTATCTGGTAACTTATATTGCAGCCTGCATTTAATTTAAGTTCTTTGGTAAGTGTACAGAATCCGTCACTGTATTTTGTGCTGTTAATCACCTTGTATGTTCCCCAACGGCGCTCCTCGAACATAGGGCGGGTGGCTACCTTCTCAACGTACTGTTTTATATCCTCCGATGCATTCTTGCTGCACACCAGCACACCCTCGTAACCGGCAACCACAATGGCATCTTTTATGCCGGCACACACCACGGGCAGTTCAAGTTCGTTGATGATGGTGGTGTTTTCCACACCGTCGCCTGTGATAATGTTGCCCGTATGTTTATCAGGTAACTCATCGGACAGGGCCTTCCAGCTGGCAATGTCTTTCCACACACCATTGTATGTGACAACGGCCACCGAGTGGCATTTTTCAGTTACCTCGTTGTCGAAACTCACAGCCGGCAGCTTGCAATAGTTCTTTTGCACCTGCTCAAATGTATCGGCATCTATGTATCGGTTTATTATATCCTCAATGAATCTGAGTTTGAAGGCAAAGACACCTCCATTCCATAATGCCCCTTTTGAGATAAGCTGCTCGGCACGTTTTCTGCTTGGTTTTTCGGTGAAACTTTTTATCATATCCACACCGGCGTATTCCTTTTGTGCAGGCAGAATATAACCATATTTGGTAGATGCACTTGTAGGCTTTATGCCAATAAGAGCAAGTTCGGCCGAATCGTTTTTAATGGTATCGGCAACCTTTTGCAACGTTTCAAAATAGTCATTGTCGGCATATGTGTCACAAGGAACAACCACTGCAACCTCATCCTTGTTGCAACCCTCGTTGTAAAGCAGATGTGCGGCAGCAAGTGCAATGGCAGGGAAGGTACCACGCCTTTCGGGCTCGCTTACCAGTGCGATGTCATTGCCTATCTGTGTGGTTATAGAGTCGCGTTGTGCGGCACTTGATGCTATGGTGATGTCTTTTGTTAAATCGGCCTCAGTCAATTGTCGATATACACGTTGTAGTATCGACTCTGTTCCACCATCGGGTGATGGCAGCAGGCGCAAAAACTGTTTTGAACGTGTACTGTTTGATAGTGGCCACAAGCGTTGTCCGCTACCTCCCGATAACAATATTATTCTCATATTATTTATAATTATCCTTGTTATAATTATTTGTCTATCCTGTTTTTAGAACTTCCTGAATGTAAGTTTCGCGTATTTAGAACGCAGAACCATACTCTTGCGGTTCAGGTGTAAAACGCCGTATCGCTCGTTGCTGTTGTTATATATGCCATAGGCGCTCAGGTCGGTGTCGTCGTTTATCGTTTGCACAAAAAGCGAGTCACCCACGTGCTGAAAGCGGCTGTAGTGCCTGTCGTATTGTGATAATCTTATCTCCAATAAATCCAATTGTATGCCCCAAAAACGGCTTTCATCGGCTACGTTGATGGGTGTAGTGGAGTTAGTTTCTTCTATTTCGAGCAGTTTCCAGAAACCGCCCAAGTCGCCATTGTCATCCTCTTTTTGGCAAGCAATAAACGTTGCAGTTGCCAATAGTATAAGTATTATTTTTTTCATTTTTTCTTGCTCTTGAAGTTAATAAATCCACATTTGCTTATTGTGAGCATCCCGCTGCGGCAATTCCCGTGCAGGCTGCCATTGTCATATGCGTACGATGCTTTTATGCTCCATCCTTGCAATTTCGCAGGCTTGTAAGCTATTTCCACAAGGCCGGCCGTGCTTGTCTTTATGTCGGTAAAAGGGTGATTGTATGTTCCCCAATTGTTTGAGTGTGTGAATAGTATTCTATAACCCAACTCCGCGGTGGGTTCACCTTCAATACCTATATGATATGCCTCCACGCGGTTGTTGTAGCAAATCATAGTATTATCTTTGTTATATATAGGTGACGTGGCAAGCGGGGTACCAATTGTCATTCCATAGTTGAACCAACCATTATACCACTCGTGGTTATAATTGTCATCGCGGCAACTAACCTGGTCGGGGATAGTGTTTGTTTTATCGTGATATACAGGGCCGCTTTGGTTCTTCAGATTATAATATTCAATGGCAATGCCTTTTATCCAACGGCATTTCTTTAGTTCAAGTTCAATGCCCACAAGTTGCTCTGTCCATAGGCCATACTCCATAAACATTTGCGAATGGTCGTCGAAAATGTGTTCGTAATATGTGCGTAATTTCCAATCCTCTTTTTCCCAGTTTATTGCTGCGTGCCAGCTTCCAAGATGGTTTCCTGCAATATTCACTTGGTCCATACCTGAATATTTGCTATCACCACTGCTTGGTATAAATGCTTTGAAATAGTCTTTCAGACGGGTGGGGTTCTTTTTATTGACGCCTGCAACATTTAATTGGTTATATACGGCACCTCCAAATTGCGTAGCCATTTGCAAGCCCCATTCCAGTGATAGTGGGAATTTCTGTTCTTTACCTATCTTGAAGAAGATAGCCTTAGAATGATATCGTACACCGACGGTGTGAGCCTTTCCTTCGGCTACCCAATCCTTTTGCCAATCTCCATCGCTAAACCATCCATAGGCAATGTGTCCGCGAATCTTGAACCAGTCATTCGTGCCGAAGAAGTCGTAATATTCGGGTACCTCTATGCGTATCTGGGGTATTGGGCGTGCATTGCCACTCTCAACAAGGCCGCCTGTCGATAATCTGTGGTTTTTAAGTTCTCCCCATCTCTCTTTTTGTCCCATAGATAATGCGAGCATCCTCCAACTGACATCGGCGTATGCCTGCTGCACAAACAGGGTGGATGTCAGTCCTTCGCCAGCTACAATGTCGGCACCCCAATCGAGGGAGAAACCTTTACTGCCAAGTTTGCAATCACCTGCCAACCCTGCAAGCATATATGCATACCCGGCCTCGTCGCCACTCAAGCCCTGGCGGTTCGACAAGTGCCAAGTGGGCGGTGTATCTTCAGTGGCATATGTGCCTGTTGTTTCTATGCTGTATTTTATTTCCTGTGCGCTTACCACAAAAACAGTAATGGCTGTTATTGCGGTTGTTATAAATCTTTTAATCATACGCCTTTTTTAATTTTTTCTTATAAAAGTAGTGCCACACCCTGAAAAGCGGTCCCCATAATGTCTCGCTTGGATAGCTGTTTAAAAATCTCATATGGTGGAGTGTTTTGCTCATCGCCCTTTTTATTATGGAACTGCTCATATCATTCTTGTACCTTGGGCTGTACTTACCAAAATTGCCGGCAACCATTATTTCGTTGAGCAAAAATTCTCCCTCTTTTTCAAGCGGGGCAGTAAGCATATATTTGTCCTCAATGTTAAATACTCTTTTCAGAACATACATAGTGGCCCCGGCAAAACGTAGCATCTTGAGGTCGCGCAACTGCTTTATGGTTTTTTCTTTCTCTGTTGCGCTGAATCCTTGTTTCAATATGTAATAGTAATCGAGCATTTGACGCAATCCTATACCTTCCTGAAACAGGTGCCTATATATGTGAAGTAGTATATATATGCGGTTGAAATCATTTGTTGGTGCAAAAATGGTTTCCTCCTCGTTGCTCAATGCAACTTTGTTGCTAAATTGCCTTTCACTCTCATCCTTGAAATATCTCTGCAATTTCCTGTTTGTGAAATAGCTGTTCATCCAGGATGGGGTAAAGTGAACCTCTGTGCTCACCCCGTCGAGCTCCAAGAAATCCACGTGGTGATATACCGGTCTGCAATTTGGAATAATCCTTTTTACATATGCAAGCACTTTTTCTCTGCCACCTTCGAGCCATATATCTATATCTCCGGGTGCACGTCTCTCGGGCCGGTCATACAGCATTGCCACACCTTGTCCTTTTAATATGACACTGCGGAACCCTTCTTTCTCAAATTTTTCGGTTACAATTGCTGCAAGACGGTTCAGTTTGTTGTTCTGCTGTTTTATTTGCAGGCAGTAATTGTGCCATCCAAGCAGCAGGGATTTGGGTGGCAATTGTTCGGCTTTCAGCTTTTCAATGCCCGAAAATGCAATTCCCAATAGAGTCTGTTTCCTGCATAGTTCAAAAAGAATCTCCCACTCCTTTTCGTCGGGAGTGTGGCTCAATTCCTTGCCGGTGCCAATACTCAGGCGTATAAGTTCAAAAAAAGTTTCGGTAATATTATTAGGCATCGAGGTTCTCTTTTGATAATTGCAGAGGGTGCGCTGCTTGGCGCACCCTCATTATTTGTTTTAGTTACGACGTATTCTTATTTGCAGTGCATCTTTGATGGGTTTGTCGTTTATTATCACTAAATAACCGCCACCGCCTGCACCGGTAATTTTAATACCTTTTACATCGTTTATATATTCGTTAATGGTTTCCATCACATATTCGGGAGCCATATTGGGGAACATCGCAATTTGCGCACGGAATGATTCTGTGGTAGCCTTTCCCCACGCATCTATGTCCATTCTATTCACTGCCTCCCAACAGTCGTTGGCAGCTTTCGCAAGCCTTTCAGCCCCGGCTGTGTCTATCTTGGTATCGGCAAGCACGTCGTAGTCGCCTTTGCGAGGTGATAGAGGAATGAGCCATATGTGTTTCTCTATGAAACTTAGGATTTCTTCATCCTTAACGCTCTCTATCTTGCTTGGCCAATATTTCTCGTCTTTGTAGTTCAAACGGTTAAGGCCGGGCATAACCACGCCGATGGCATCCTGTGAACCGCTTATGTATGGCGAACCAGGGGGGTTCTCAAAGCAGAAAAGTTCTTTAGCAAGCACTTCGCGGTCGCCTTTAGGTATATCTATGTGCCACATTTCAATGGCTGCCTTGCGCGACGATGTGCTCATACCGCTACGGTTGTTGAAATCGTAGTCGGGCTCAATGTTTATTGTAAGCACGGGGCCTTCGGCATATTTGTTCACATAGGGTTGGTCGAGCCAGCCACCTGCCAGGTCTATGCGGTAAGGAATCTTGCACTCCTGTCGCAATGCTGTTGTTGAGCGGGTAGGGAGCCCGGCTTCAGGTATGCGGGTGCTTACCATCAGTTCAATGCCGTTTTCTTCGCAAAAACGTTTCTTCTCGGGAGTGTATCCATCTGTGTTTACAAAGAAGATGTCAGGTTTCAAAGCTTTGACATCATCGGCAAAGTCCATAATGCCACTACCTGAATTTATAAAAGCATCCTTTACATACCTTATGGCTTTCACCATATAAAGGCGCTCTTCTTCGGTGTTAATGGTTTTGCGGTTTTTCAAATCCTGAATTGTGCTGTCGGAGCCGATTCCTACATACAAATCGCCGTGTTGCGATGCCTCTTTGAAGAAGGCAACGTGCCCTGAATGGAGCATATCGTAACAACCCGATACAAAAACTTTCTTGCTCATATCTATTTTGTTCGTTTTATCTATATTGTAAATAGAGTGTTATATAATTACAAAAATAATATAAATTACATAAAAGCACACTCTTTTGCACTAAAACTTATTCAAAAACATTTATTATTCTTTTCCCTCCGATGAATTTTCTTCTGTAACGGAAGGGAATGCCTTCCCGTTTTCCAATACCTCAATGGCCTTGAGTACCGTTTCGTCGGTGAGGTTTATGTATTTTACGTGCTCCAACATACCAAGGATGTTGTAAATGATATTGGCGTTGAGTGGCTCCACAAGCATAGCGCGCGATTGTGCTGCCTGTTCCGCCGGCAGTTCAATACCTTTTTCTTTGGCAAATCTTATAAATTGCTCAACAGCATCACTGTTTTTCATATAGTCCACAACCTCCTGGTATGTTTTGAATTTATAAAGGTCGCCACGGTGTTCCTTGCAATATTTGAATATAAACATCGATATCAGGCGTTTGCGTAAAACGTCGTTCAGATATGGTGTGTAGCGGGTGGAATCGCTTGGTACAAAAATGTCGGGCATAATGCCACCGCCGCCATAAACGGTTCGTCCTATGGATGTTTTATACACAAGAGAGTCGTTCTGGTGTATGCTGTCTTGTGAGAAGAATTCTCCACGTTCATAGCGCTTTACAATGTCGAGTGCATAATCCTCATCATCCCCCTTTGTATATGGCTTTTGTATGCTGCGCCCCGACGGGGTGTAGTAGCGCGCCACGGTGAGGCGCACTGCCGAACCATCTTTGAATTCGAATGGCTGTTGCACAAGGCCCTTGCCAAATGTTCTGCGCCCAATTATTGTACCGCGGTCGTTGTCCTGTATGGTTCCTGCCAGAATCTCGCTTGCCGATGCCGAAATCTCGTCGGTAAGCAGCACCAGGGGAATGTCTTGCAGGTTGCCCCTGCCGTTGGCATAGTCTATGTTTCGTGGCGAGTTCACACCCTCGGTGTAAACAATCATATCGCCCTTGTTAAGAAACTCGTTGGCCATCTGCAATGCAACGCTCATATAACCGCCGCCATTACCTCGCAGGTCCACAATCAATCCTTTGCAATCCTTTTGCAGCAGTTTGGCCACAGCTATGATAAACTCGGTGAAGGTTTGCTCTGCAAAACGCTCCACCTGTATGTAGCCCCATTTGTCATTGATTAGGTAAGCAGCCTCTATGCTCTCGAGTGGAATGTCGCCACGCACTATGTTAAAATGCAAGAGGTCCTTTTCGCCATATCGTTTGACGCTCAATTTCACTTTGCTGCCTTTGGGCCCTTTGAGCCTTTTCATTGCATTCTCCTCGGTGCATATGTCGCCCACAAACAAAGTGTCGTTAACCTTTACAATGCAATCGCCCGCCATCAGGCCCACCTCCTCCGACGGGCCGCCGCGTATCACATCGCTCACGTTCACGGTATCTTCCTGTATAGTAAAACGTATGCCAATGCCGCTGAAACTGCTTGCAAGGTCGGCATTCGTAGCCTCCAGCTCGGCAGCGGGGATGTACTTGCTGTGGGGGTCCAACTCGTTAAGAATCTTAGGCATAGCCTCCTCTATAACATCTTCTATGCTGAGCGAGTCCACATAGTTGTAGCGCATAAGCTGCATAAGCTCGTCTACTTTGTTTGCACCGGCTGTGGTTATGAGAATGGTTTGCTGCTTGTTGTTCGATATGTATAAACCTACCAGCACTCCTATTAGCGTGAAAAGTACCAGTAGGGTAGGTGTAAACTTTTTCATATGGGGTTATTCTTCCTCGTTTTCTTGCAAGTGAACGGTCTCTACACCGGCTCTCTCAAGCAGGTCGAGCCCATCGGTAACGCGATATTTCTCGCGATAAACAACACGCTTGATGCCAGCCTGTATAATCAATTTGGAACACTCAATACAGGGCGATGTGGTTACATACAATGTAGCACCATCGCTGCAATTGCCCGAGCGGGCAATCTTTGTTATGGCATTGGCTTCGGCGTGTAGAACGTAGGGCTTGGTAAGGCCACTTTCGTCGTCCTCACACACGTTTTCGAAGCCGGCAGGAGTGCCGTTGTAACCGTCGGAAATAATCATCTTATCCTTCACAATGAGCGCTCCCACTTTGCGGCGTTGGCAATATGAATTCTCGGCCCATATATCGGCCATACGCATATATCTCCAATCAAGCGTTTTCTGTTTCTCTTTGTCTTTCATAGTTTTTCTATTTGTTATGAAACTGCATAAACACATTACCCGTCTGCACTATTATTTGCAGCCAGTTGGCATCGCCGGCATAAGATGTTGCGTTTTGCAGTAGTTGTCTCATTTTGTTCGCTGTGTCGTCGCTGTTTATGTTCCCTGTTGTTCTGATGTTGCTGCAACGGAAGGTACGCGACTCCCCGTCGGCCTGCCAGTTGCCTGTTATGGTGGCATTTGCAGGCGTGGTGAGAGTGAATGTGCTGCCGTTGAACACAATTGTGTAGTCGCCATCCTTTGGCGTGCTTTTATCGTTACCCTCCTGTATGAAGGCCAAAGTCCAATCGTGGCCTGTGAATATTTCGCCAATATCGTCTTCGTTGCTGCAGGCGCAAAACGATAGTGCCGCAACAAGAAAAAACACGATTCCTGTTATCTTTTTTCTCATATTTTTTTGATTAAAAATGTGGGCATATGCTATCAATGCCATCACGTTCAAGCAACGCTTCTATCTGCGGTTTGCGCCCTCTGAATCGCAGGTATAGCTCCATTGGGTGCTCCGTGTCGCCCTTCGACAGTATGCAGTCGCGGAACGATTGCGCCACCTTCATATTCATAGTGCCCTCTTCCTTGAAGCGCGAGAAGGCATCGGCATCCAGCATCTCGGCCCATTTGTAGCTGTAATATCCGGCAGCATACCCGCCCGACATTATGTGGCTGAACTGCGGTGTAATACCGGCCTCGGGCACAACGGGCAGCAGTCTTATAGCTGCGGTTGCGGCGTGCTCGTAATCCATTACATCGCCTTCGAAAGGCTTTGAAATATTATGCCAAGCCTGGTCTATGAGCCCGAGCCCCACCTGACGTATGCATTGGTATGCCGCACGGAAATTGCGTGCGGCACGAATCTTGTCGAGCAGTGCCTGCGGAATTGTTTCCCCTGTTTCGTGGTGAAAGGCAAACATCGTGAGGAACTCCTCCTCGAATGTGAAATTTTCCATTATCTGCGACGGCATCTCCACAAAATCCCACAAGACATTGGGGCTGCACAGGCTGGCGTATGTAACATTGGACAATATGCCGTGCAGGCAGTGCCCGAATTCGTGCAGCAGGGTGTTGAGCTCGTCGAAATTAAGCAATGTGGGTTTGCCGGGCAGGGGCTTGCGATAGTTTGTAGATAGGGTTATGTGCGGGCGGTGGTCCTTGCCATCGGCATCCTTGTATTGCGCCTTCAGCGAGTCCATCCAAGCGCCTGCGTGCTTTCCCTTACGGGCATAGAAATCGCAATATAGCAGTGCAAGGTATGTGCCATCGTAGTCATATACCTCCCACACCTTTACATCGGGGTTGTATGTGGGAATATCGTGGTTCTGTTTGAAGGTGATGCCATAGAGGCGTGTGGCAAGATAGAATGCGCCGTATATTGCCTGGTCGAGGTTCAGATAGGGGCGCACAACCTCGTCGCTTATGCTGTATTTCTGCTCTTTCAGTTTCTCGGAATAATATGCAAAATCCCACGGTTGGAATTTGAAATCCTTGCCCTCGCACTCCGTGGCGAAACTCTTTACCTCGTCCACATCGTTGCGTGCTGCAGGCAGGTAGCTCCAGGTGAGCTTGCCAAGCATTGCAAACACCGCATCGGTTGTTCCTGCCATACGCTCGGCAAGTACATAGTCGCTGTATGTGTTATATCCAAGCAGGCGGGCAAGCTGCAAGCGTGCGTTTACGATATCCTTTACTATGTTGCGGTTGTCATATTCGTTGCCTTTGGCACCGATTGTGCTGTATGCCATATACATTTGCCTGCGCAGTTCGCGGTTTTTACAGAATGTGATGAACGGCAGATAGCTCGGGCGGTGCAAGGTAAAGAGCCACCCCTCTTTGCCGCTCTCTTTTGCACTGCCGGCAGCAGTCTCCACAAGGTCGTCGGGCAGCCCCTGCAAATCCTCTTTTTCGGTTACAAGCAGCGTGTATGCATCTGTGTCTTTGATAATGTTCTCTTGGAATTTGAGCGACAGCAGGGTAAGTTGTCTGCTCAATGTACGATACTCGTCGCGTTCGTTACCCACAAGGTTTGCTCCCTGTCTTACAAACGCGGTGTATATCTCCTCGGTGAGCCTCTTTTGTTCGGCAGTCAACGTTACCGGCATATTTTCGTACACGCTCTTTATGCGGGCAAAAAGCGCCTCGTTGAGTGTAATGTTGTTTCTGTGCTCGGTATATATTTGCTGTATCTCCTCTTCAACCTTCACAATGGCATCATAGCTGTGCGAATATATGAGCGCATTGAACGCGCACATCACATCGCCAAGCAGCCGTCCGCCACACTCATAGGGTGCGATGGTGTTCTCGAAAGTGGCAGGGGAGGAGTTATTGCATATATTATCAATATTTTCCTCTTCTCTTCTAATGCCCTCTTTTACAGCGGGAACAAAATGCTCCAGCGTTATATGGTCGAATGGAAATGCATCGAAAGGGGTGCCATAAGGCTTGCAGAAAGGATTGTCTTTCATATCTTGTTATCTCTTTTATTTACTTGTATATAAATTGCGCGAATATAACTATTTCGCTTGGTTTTCGCCCACTTATTTTTCACAATATTTATTAAAAAGGTATAGGTTTGTCGGGGGATGTTATGTTTTTCCTCTATGTTATATACCCATTCAATAAAAACGGTATAGGCTTTCTTCGTAATAACAAGTCCGGGGCTCGTTTTGTTTGTTTCGAAAGAGCATCTTTTATAAAGAGAGAAACCCGCCGCGGCGGGTTTCTCTCTTTATAAAATGTATTTTTTTGGTTAGAGGTTGAATGTGTCCTCGACAAGCTGGCCCATAGCCCATACACCGCGTATGTTCAAGCCCTCATCGAGAATCATTATGTCGGCATCTTTGTCCTTTTGCAAAGAACCCTTGCGGTCGTAAACACCCATAATCTTAGAAGGTGTCTCCGATGCCATTCTCACAGCATCCTCCAATGGAATCTCGGCCTTCTGTACAAGAGTGCGTATTAGGCGGTCCATTGTGGCCACGCTACCTGCAAGAGCGGTGCGGTCGGCCAATTTGCATACACCATCCTCAATGATTACGCGGGGGTCAAATGCTGTTGTGCTGTCGCTGGCTGCGCAGGCAAGAGCATCGGTGATGACACAAGCCTTCTCCACGCCCTTTATTCTGTGAACGAGGCGCAATATTGTGGGAGGCACGTGAATGCCGTCGGCAACAACCTCCACGGTCATATCCTCGTGCAGGTAGATGCTCTCCACAGTACCCTCGTACTTGTATTCGCGGCGTTTGTGGAAACCGGGCATTGCGTTATAGAAGTGGGTTGCGTGTGTGTAACCGTTCTCGTGTGCCACGTGAATGTCTTCATACTCGGCCTGTGTGTGTGCCACAGATGCCAAAATACCTTTCGATGTGATATATTTACCAAACTGCATAGCGCCGGGAAGCTCGGGGGCTGCATCCCAACGCTTGATACAGTTCCATTTTTCAACCAATGGGATGTATTCGTTGGGGTCGGGGTCCTTGATGTTCTCGGGCAGCTGACCGCCGGCCATCTTCATATTCAAATAGTGGCCTTCCAGGTGCAAACCAAGCACCGGGCTGTTGGGTTCTGCCATAAGTTTTGTACAGGTCTCAGCAGCAGCCTCAATCATAGGTACGGTAGATGAAGATAGTGTGGGGAAGATACTTGTTGTACCGTGTTTCATATGGGCCTTGATAGCACCACGGAAAGCCTCTTCTGTGCCCTCCATAAAGTCGCAGCCGCCACCTCCGTGAATGTGAATCTCCACACCACCGGGTACAACGTACATACCTTTGGCGTCAATAACCTCTGCGCCTATAACGGCAAGGTCGCAGTTTGTTACCTCTAAAATCTTGTTGTCTCTGATAATTACAGAGCCATCCTTCAACCAACCTTGTGGGGTAAGGATTTTTGCATTTATAATTTGCGTGAGCATAATGTTGTGTGTTATTATAAGTTTTAGTTGTTTCTTTTTCGCAGTCGTTGTTTTGCAAAGATAGTGCCAATGAGCAAATAGCAAAGTTTGCTTTGGCTATTTACTGCGAGTGCAGCCTATTTTCGCAGTCGTTGTTTTGCAAAGATAGTGCCAACGAGCAAATAGCAAAGTTTACTTTGGCTATTTACTGCGAGGCAGCCTATTTTCGCAGTCGTTGTTTTGCAAAGATAGTGCCAACGAGCAAATAGCAAAGTTTACTTTGGCTATTTACTGCGAGTGCAGCCTATTTTCGCAATCGTAGATTGCAAAGTTATCTAATTTTAATTTTATCAACCATCTTTTTCCACACTTTTTTGCCTTAATTTCAATAAAAAATTCCCCCTGAAGCCTCCCTGTCTGTTTTGTTTGCGATGCCCGCATTGTTAAAATGTAATTAAAATATGTATTTAGTTTTCGTTTTGTAAATTAAATTACTTTTTTGCTTTCAAAATGGTATGGGTTTTATTTTGCGCGATATTTGCGTTTTTACCGGCTGTTTTTTGAAAAAACAGCGAAAACTGCCTCCCTTTTTCAAAGATGCGCCCCTGTTTTTCGGAAATTATTATTAAAATCACTGCTTTTTTTACAAAATTCTTTGTATTTGAGCGCCTTGGCTGTATATTTGCCGGCGGTTAACAAATTTACAAAAAGAAAATATTTCAAATGTCAGGCTATGTGGCCGGCTTGCAATAATAAAATAAGGTGAACGATATGTCAAAATTAAGATTCGAAGTAGTTACAGCGGCATTTGGCAAGAGTGCCGTAGATGTTCCCAACAAGGAGGAGCGCCCATCCGATTACTACGCAGTGAAGGTTTTTAATCGCGAGAAGATGTATAAGTATCTTCCCAAAGATATATTCAACAGCCTCATAGATGTAATAGACAATGGTGCCCCCTTTGATATATCCATAGCCGACGCAGTGGCCGAGGGTATGAAAAAGTGGGCGGTGGAGAACAATGCCACACACTACACCCATTGGTTTCACCCGCTCACCGAAACCACTGCCGAAAAGCACGATGCCTTCATAGAACACGATGGTAAAGGTGGTGTGCTCGAGGAGTTTTCGGGCAAGTTGCTTGTGCAGCAGGAGCCCGATGCCTCATCGTTTCCCAACGGTGGCATACGCAGCACCTTCGAGGCTCGTGGCTACAGCGCCTGGGACCCTACATCGCCCGCATTCCTCATAGGCGACACACTTTGTATTCCCACAGTCTTTATCTCATATACAGGCGAGGCGCTCGACTATAAAGCGCCGTTGCTAAAATCGCTCCGTGCGGTAGATAGGGCAGCCACCGATGTGTGCCGTTATTTCGACAAGAATGTAAAGAAAGTTACCACCTATCTTGGCTGGGAACAGGAGTATTTTCTTGTAGATGAGGGTATGTTGCTCGCCCGCCCCGATTTGTTGCTCACAGGGCGCACCCTTATGGGGCACGACAGCGCTAAAAACCAACAGCTCGAAGACCACTATTTTGGTTCTATACCCGCCCGTGTGGCAGCCTTTATGAAGGACCTCGAGATAGAGGCAATGAAGTTGGGAATCCCCGCAAAGACCTGCCATAACGAGGCCGCCCCCAACCAGTTTGAGCTTGCACCCATTTACGAGGAGTGCAACCTTGCAGTCGATCACAATATGCTCATAATGGCGCTGATGAAAGAGGTCGCCCGTCGCCACGGTTTCCGTGTGTTGCTGCACGAAAAGCCCTTCAAGGGAGTAAACGGTTCGGGCAAGCACAACAACTGGTCGCTTGGCACCGACACCGGCACGCTGCTTATGGCACCCGGAAAAACCGATAAGGACAACCTGCGTTTCATTACCTTTGTGGTGAATACATTGGCGGCCATTTACCGCCACAACGGCCTGTTGAAAGCCAGCATAATGTCGGCAGCCAATGCCCACCGTTTGGGCGCAGCCGAGGCTCCCCCTGCAATCATATCCAGTTTCTTGGGCTCACACTTGTCATCAATCCTCGACCATATGGAAACCACCGACGATGTGGTTAAAATATTGAGCAAGCGCGAATTGCGTCTCAATATCCCCGCATTGCCCGAGCTTATGATAGAC
This sequence comes from Bacteroidaceae bacterium, assembly GCA_017503645.1. Classification (GTDB taxonomy): domain Bacteria; phylum Bacteroidota; class Bacteroidia; order Bacteroidales; family Bacteroidaceae; genus HGM04593. Next base: position 29,332 of record JAFVSR010000033.1, read on the forward strand.
AACACCGACCGCAACCGCACCTCGCCCTTTGCCTTTACCGGTAACCGTTTCGAGTTCCGTGCCGTGGGTTCCGAGGCCAACTGTGCAAGCGCAATGATAGCACTGAACACCGCAATGGCCGAGCAACTCACAATCTTCAAAAAGGAGGTTGATACTCTCATAGAAAAAGGTGTTGCCAAAGAGGATGCCCTGGTAAAGATTATTCGCAAATATATAAAATACAGCAAGCCTGTACGTTTCGACGGCAATGGCTATTCCGACGAGTGGAAGCGCGAGGCTATGAAACGCGGCCTCGACTGTGAGGCGAGCGCCCCCATAGTATTCGACCGTTACCTCGACAAAGAGAGCGTGGAAATGTTCCGCAAAATGGAGGTGATGACTGAAACCGAGCTTAAGGCCCGCAACGAGATTAAATGGGAAATGTACACCAAGAAGGTGCAGATAGAGGCTCGCGTGCTTGGCGACCTTGCCTTGAACCACATAATCCCCACAGCCACCAAATACCAGAGTTCGCTTTTGGATAATGTGATAAAAATGGAACAGGTGATAGGCAAGGAGGAGGGCGAGAGAATGTCGGCCGAAAACATCTCGCTCATAAAGGATATAGCAATGCGCGTGTCCGAGATACGCCGCCTTGTGCACGAAATGGTGGAGCGCCGCAAGGTGGCAAACAAAATAACCACAGAACGCGACAAAGCAATAGCATACCACGACACCGTTGCCCCAATGTTGGAGGAGATACGCACCCACATAGACAAGCTGGAACTTGTAGTGGATAACGAATTGTGGACACTGCCCAAGTACAGGGAATTATTATTTATTTGTTAAAAATGATGCTGACTAAAAAGTATTTTTTAGCAGCCTCATTTTGCAGGGAGATGAATAAAAAGATGTAGTTTAAGGCTTGCGCAGCCTGAAAAACCGCAGTTTACTAAGCGTAAATGAGGATTTTGAAGGCAAGCGTAACGCAAAAAAACACTTTTTAGTCATCTTCTTTTTAATATATCCTTATTACCAATCCTCCAGAATCCTCTGCGCCTCCTTGTCACCCCCTCTTGCAAGGTCGCGGTAGAGGTCCTTTGCAAGGCGTTTGTTCTTTCTTATTCCGCGTCCGTTGCGGTAACACTCTGCAAGATATTTGATGCCTTCGATGCTCTTTTGCGCCCTGAGTTTCAGCGCCCAGCCGTATGCCGCCGTGTAGTTGGCAAGCGAATCTTCGTGGTACATCATATAGAGCATTGCGTCACCGTGGTTCAGCTGCGCAGCCTGCTGTGTAACATCGAGCCGTGTGCCAAGCAGCGAATCGCTTTCAATATTTTCGGCTATCATATAACGGCTGTATAGGTATAGCGCATCGGGGTTCTTCTGCAACGCCGATTTACGTATAAGTGCAGCTCCTTCGATGCTGTCGCCATTCTCCAAGTAGGTTTTTCCAAGTTCGAATTCCGATGCCGCGTAGCCCTGTTCCACAGCCTTTTCAAACCAATGTATAGCCGCAAGGATATCCTTCTCGGTTCCCTCGCCGTTGCGATACATAAGTGCTACATCGTGTTGTGCGGGTGCATAATTATTTTTTGCCGCTTTAAGCATAAATTTGAAAGCCTGTGCTTTATTCACCTTAAGCGAGTGGCCGTCGCGGTAATATTCGCCTATGCGATATGCCGCTGCAGGGTAGCCATACTGCGCAAGTTCAATGTAGGCAGTGAGTCCTTTGCTATACTTCTTTTGGCTATAGTAGATTTCCGCCTCGGCAAAAACTTCATCGCACTGTGCCCAAAAGACGGAATCCTTCTTCGGTTCGTAGCGCACATTCACGTTGCTTGCCCTCTTTCTGCCGTTGCTTTTTCCCACTCTTGCCGGCAGTGTTTCGTCGTTGCTGTAATAGGTGTCACCTCTGCGCCCCTCGATGTTTACCGCAATGGCATCGCAGTTGCTGCTGTTGTAGAACTCCACAATCAGTTTGCCGTCTGTTGGTTTCACTCGCGGGCTCCACAGCAGGGTGCGGCGGTAGTCTTTGGCTGTGGGTGTGGAGTGGCTGTAGTCGGGCGAATAGAACTGCTTGCTCTGGCTGTATCCCAGTATGCTTGTATAGCGGCGGGTGCTGCTCGATGTGCTCAGGTCGGGAACTACTCCTTTGCGCTCCTCACCCTCCTTGAATGGTATGAAACAGGCAAGGCGATTGGGCGAGGAGGGGCGGCGTATATGGTCTTTGTATGCTATGCCGTACATTTCACGCAGGCGCCTTATGAATATGTCGCTCTCGTCTTCACCTTCGTTGAACGGTGCAATGTGTTGCGGCGATAAAAATCCCTGGTAAAATATCACGCCGTGTTTGCCTTTGTTGGCCATAGCTCTGCTCTTTGATTCCCAAAAGTATTTCCCCTCGCCACCTGTTATCTGCTTGGTCTTTTTGGCATCGCTTGTTATCACCACCTCTTTGAAGTTGGTCATCTTCTCGGGGTGTGTGCCGTGCAAATATTCGTTGTCTATCACGAGTGTGGAATCCTTGTTATATTCGCCCTTTACAACCACATTGTGCACCCAGTAGCTGTAGGGGAGTGCATAGCGGCGGAAAATGCTTGTTACCACGTTCGATGCGTTCAGCACGTCGTTGAATATGTATAGATGCTCGCGTGCATCCCTCTCGGCGCCACTGTCATCGGCGAATAGGACCTCCTCTTTATCCTCATCGTCTATTATCCTTAATCCGTGGTTTATGCTGTCCATTTGGTCGGAATATGTGCTACCGTCGAAAAAGGTGACATCGCTTGCATATTCCCACTCCTCTAAATAGTCCAATCGCAGTTCGCTTATTGGCGGCACATCGAATTCCTGGCGTTTCTTTTTGCTTGTGATTTCAACATTGTCGAGCAAAATGTACTCTTTATGCTTTATGTCAGCAATATTTTCATCTATCGTGGAGCTGCCAATGTTACGTTCCCAAAAGGATAGGTATTGTGGCTTTGGCGAAAAATAGCGGTCGAGCACAAAGCGGTAGTTTATGCGGTCGCCGTGCTTTATGTTTGTTTTTGGCGATAGTGCGGCAATTCTCTTGCCATAAAAATCGCGCAACGCTATCGAGAAGGCAGCCTCTTCGTTCAGACGAAATGCCGATGTGAGTATAGTGTCGTTGTTGTATGCAATGTCCATACGCACAGGCGTGTATGGCATAGGTGTAATTGCGTAAGGTTGAAATTCATTGAAAATAATCCGTCGCGAGCGCTGATAGAATTTTCCACGCAGGGTTATTCCCTTTTCGGGCTCGGCAATGTCGGCAAGCTCCGTGGCTGTAAGGCGGCTCCAGTCGTATGCAGTCCAACCATTGGTGAGCATCACAAGGTCGAGGTGCTCTTTGCGTTTCCTGTTGCTGCGGTCGAAATATTGCCCTGCATCGGGTATGTAACCTTTTATCTCGGAACCAAGCAGCATATAGCTATACATATTATACCCCCACGAAGTTTTAATTTTGCCAGCCTGGTCCATTGCAGAAATGGCAAACTCCGCTCCATCTTCTATGGGCAGGCTGTCGTTGCGCTCTATCAAGAGGCTCACCTTCTCATATGCCTTGGGGCTGTAGCTGTGTATGTTGCGGTTGTTCGCCTTCACCCGCAGCAACACCGTTTCGCGGTCGGCGGCTTGCAGGCTGTCGTGCTCCACAAAGAACATACGCTCGGCAAGCGGCGTGTTACCACTGAACAGCACGGCGCGGCACACACCCTCGTATATGTCGTTCTTGTCTATTGCAAAGCGTGTGCTGCTTGTCTGCACCTTCTTATAGAAGCCTAAACTGCTGCGGTGCAGTATGGCGAAACCAAGTTCGGTGTCGGCAGGGTAGTTGTGCTTTATCGTAATGCTTACACTGTCGGCATCCTCTTGCAACGAAATGACCGCTCCCTCTTTTTCTACCGTCGGCAGCCTGAATTTATGCTTTTTTGCCTTCCCTTTATGGTCTTTTATATGTACCGATGCGGTGTATTTCACCCCCTCTTTGGGCTCTAATATAAAAAAGCCTTTTCCCATATGCTGTGGCGTGCTTTTGAGCAGCTCCTTGCCATCGGCATATATGGTTACCATATTGTTCTCTTCCACGCCCTTTTCTCCAAGAACCTCGTAGGCAACCTTGCTCTCAATGCCATAGACCAAATGGCCGCCCTCGGGGTAGAAATTCAGCGAATTCATACCCTTGTTGTTCCTGTTCTTGCTGTCGTAGGATAGGTAACGACGTTTGCGCTCCAGCATATTCTTGAACTCCCAATTATTGCCGTTAACCTTGTCGAACACAGGGAATACACGGCTGAAGTGGGCGTGGTCGCCCCAGTTGAGCATATATCGGGTGTATGCCCTCACCTCGAAATAACCCGAATAGTATAGAGGGTCCAAATAGAATTCTCCCACACAGCTGCCCGCATCGTCAATCTTGTATTTCTCTGTCTTTATAACGTACCCCTCGGGTGCGGTGAGCTCCACGTAAAGCACCTTGCTGAACTCCGTGGGGCGGTCGTCGTTGTTGCTTGTAACCAATGCCTTGAACCACAAGGTGTCGCCAAGGAAATAGGCCGTGTTATCAAACTGCATATATACCCGCTCGGGTGGCAGAATACTACCCACCTGCAGCGCACGCAAGGCAGCGCTGTCGCTTGGCGTTTGGGCAATGGCTGCCAATGTATAAAAAAGGAGCGATATTATGGCGATGTGTAACTTTTCTCGCATAGTAATAAACCATTTGGTAAATCTGCAAATGCAAATTTACCAAATAATATGTATAATTAAAAGTTATTTATCAATCTTCTTTATATCACCCGGGAAGGAACTCTTCAAGGCTGCGTAGTCGCCCTCTCTGTAAAGCAGTTGCGCCGATGCAGGAACACCTCTGAAGGCCTCTTCGTCAATCTTGGGAGCAACCGTGCCACGGCATTCAACGGTGGCAAGCCCGGTGCAGTTGACAAAAGCCCAACGCTCTATTCTGCGCAGGGTAGAGGGGAGCACCACCTTTTTAAGTCTCTTGCAATCCCTGAATGTCGACGATTCGATAACCTCCACACCCTCGGGAATTACGATGTTTTCAATACCTTCCTGCCTGCCGAAGGCATCGTAGGCAATGGTTTTCACTCCTTGCGGAATTACCGTGCTTTTGCAGGCTGCCCACAACGAGTTTGTGGCACTCTTTATTATGGCATTGCACCCATTGCGGCTGTCATACACTGTGTTGGCCTCATCCACAACAATCTTTTCAAGTTCGTTGCAACCTATAAAACAGCCGTTGCTTATGTTGGTTACCGACGCCGGTATGTAAATGGATTTCAGCCCTTTTACATAACAGAATGCATCGTTCTGCAATGCTGTTACGGTAGATGGAATAACCGTGTTCTTGCAAGCCACCATCAAGGTATTTGTTGCTGTTTCAATAATGGCGTTGCACCCCTCGCGGCTGTCATATACGGGATTTCCGGGGCTCACCGTGATGCGCTCTATTTCCGGCACATCAATGAAACAGCCGAAGAGCGAACCTGTGAAACTTGCGGGGATATTCACCGACGTGAACCTGTCGCAACTGTTTTTCAATAGCAGATAGACCATCTTTTCGGTGCCTTCCTTTATGTCCAAAGCCATCTCGGCCTTTTTCTCCCCTTTGAAGTCGGCAAGCCACTCTTTGAAATAGATGAACCCGTCGGGTTGGTTATTGTACCAACCGCTGCCATTCAATGCAAGTGTGCCAAGCTCTATTTCGGGTGCCAAAGCCTCTATTTCGGTGAGCGAAACGCAGTCGGTGAATGCGCGATGGCCTATCTTTGTAACACTTGCAGGCAGCGTTATGGATTTCAGCGCAGAACGGCCCATAAAGGCATATTTGCCAATCTCCTTTATTCCATTGGGAACAATGGTGTTGTTGCTACCTGCTACAAGTGTATTTGTAGCGGTTTCTATTATGGCGTTGCACCCTTCGCGGCTGTCATAAACGAGGTTGTTTTCATCTACCGCTATGCTTGCAAGTGTTCTGCAGTTGGCAAAAGCATATTCACCAATTGCGGTAACGCCGGCCGGAATATTTACCTCCTCCAAATGAGAGCACCCCTCGAATGCATAATCGCCAATCTTTTCAATATCTGCCGGGATTACACTGTTCTTGCAACCCGCCACAAGTGTGTTGCTCGCTGTTCTTATAATGGCATTGCACCCCTCGCGGCTGTCATAAACGGGGTTGTGTGGCGCTACAACTATTTCCTCAAGCTGCGGGCAATACTCAAAAATATTTTCATTGCGCTCATTGTCGCCAATCTCTATTACGCTTGCCGGTATAAAAACTGCGGTGAGCGAGTCACAATATTTGAAAGCCATAGTGCATATACCTGTGACGCGATACTCCTTGCCATCATACGATACACTTTCGGGGATAGTCACACTGCCTTTATATTGCAGCGAGGTGTTGCATTTTCTCCCTTTTTCAAGTATCTCACAGCCTCTTTTATATCTTATAACCTCGCAAGTGAGGTCGGTGCCCGATGTCACCCTGTAAGATATTCCGTTGTTGTCAAACTCAACCAACTGCTTGGCTTCTCTATTGCACACTTCATCTGTGGCACTATATATACCATAACTTGCTGCCGCTATGCAGCCAAAAATGATTGCTGCCGATAATAATCTCTTGAACATATTGTGTGTGTTATAAGTTATTTCTTTACGATTAAATGGAAGATACCCGATACAAATATATAACGAAAGGTTTAGAAATCTAATATTTTAGAAAATGAAATACCTCTGTTGCGTTATATTTAACTTACATTATTAGTAATTAACATAGAAGCAGGTAGCAAACGTGTTTGCTACCTGCTTCTATGTTGTGAATTAAAAGTGTGCTTTTAAGCCTACTCGTACCTTATTGCCTCTATTGGGTCGAGGTCGGCGGCCTTTTTGGCAGGGTACCACCCGAAGAAAATTCCCGTAACGGTGCACACGACAAAGCTCAGAACAACGCTCCACAACTGTATATACACCGGCCACGCTGCAAGTATTTTCACAAGGTAGGAGCAGCCTGCACCCACTAACACACCTATTATACCGCCTGTGATGCTTATGAGGATTGCCTCTATGAGGAACTGGCTCAAAATATCTATGCCGCGTGCGCCCACCGACATACGCAAGCCTATCTCCTTGGTGCGTTCTGTTACCGACACATACATAATATTCATAATACCTATTCCACCCACAATAAGCGAAATACCTGCCACGCAGCCAAGCAATATGGTCATCATATCGGTGGTGCTGTTCATCATCTCGCTTAGTTCCTGTTGCGAACGTATTCTGAAGTTGTCTGCCTGCCCCTCGGCAAGTTTATGGTTGCGGCGCAATATGGCGGTTAGCTCCTCAATTGCCTTGTCGGTTAAATCCTCGTCGATGGCCGATGCGTTTATTCCCTGCAAGTGTGTGATTGCAAGAATGCGTTTCATCACGCTCGTGTAGGGTGCAAGCACTATGTTGTCCTGGTCGTGCCCCATACTGTTATATCCTTTGGGAACAAGTGTGCCCACCACGGTGAACGGGATGCTGTTGAAACGAACTACCTTGCCCACAGGGTCCTCTCCGTCAGGGAAAAGCTCGTCTATAACCGTTTTGCCCAAAAGACACACCTTGGCGGCGGTTTTCACCTCCTGCTCGCTGAACATTTCGCCGTCTTCTATTTCAAGTTGTCTGATGGTGAGGTGGTCCTCGCTTATGCCGTAAATGGTGGTGGGAGTGTTGTGGTTGCCGCGAATCATCTGCCCCGAACTGTTCACGCTTGGGCTCACTGCCGACAGCAACTGCGCTTCGCTCTTTATGCTCTCGTAGTCCTCCAATTTAAGTGTTTGCATATCGGCGCTGTTCTGCCTCACACCGCCACGGCGGTCGCCACCCGGGTGTATCATTATCATATTGGAGCCCATCTCCGATATCTGCGCCTGTATGCTTCGTTTTGAGCCTTGGCCTATTGCAAGCATAGTGATAACCGATGCCACACCTATTATAATGCCAAGCATAGTGAGGAAGGCACGTAATTTGTTGCCCGCGATGGCGCGTAATGCTATTTTGAATAAGTTAGCAAAGTTCATTGTCAATCGTCGTTTTGCACGGGTAGCGAAGCGAGTGTCTCCGCTGCCGATAAGATATTGTTGTTTATGGTATCCTCTTTTATTCTGCCATCCTTGAGCACAATGTTACGGCTGCTGTACTGCGCAATCTCGGGGTTGTGCGTAACAAAAATTATTGTGCGCCCCTGGGCGTGCAGGCGTTGGAAGAGGGTTAGAATCTCGAACGATGTGCGTGTGTCCAGGTTACCTGTGGCCTCGTCGGCAAGAATCACGGCGGGGTTGTTCACAAGTGCACGGGCAATGGCCACACGCTGCATCTGGCCGCCGCTCATCTGGTTGCTCTTGTGCATAAGACGGTCGCCAAGCCCCACAGCCTTCAGTGCCTCTACCGCTCTTGCGCGGCGCTCCGTGGCCGATATTCGCGGGTTGTACATAAGCGGCAGCTCCACATTCTCCACCGCGGTGGTCTTTGCCAGCAGATTGTAGTTCTGGAACACAAAACCAATCTTGCGCATACGCATACCGGCACGCTGGTTCTTGCTCATAGAGCGCACAGGTATTCCGTCGAGCCTGTACTCGCCGCTTGTGGGGGTGTCGAGGCAACCGAGCAGGTTGAGCAGGGTGGATTTTCCCGAACCCGATGTACCCATAATGGTGACAAACTCGTTTTCGGTTATTGTGAAACTCACTCCACGCAGGGCGCGCACAACCTCGTCGCCCACAATGAATTCCCGCTTCACATTCTCCAATTCTATTATAGGTTTTGCCATAGAATGAACAAAATATTATTTACTTTTTATTCCTGTTTCTTGGTCCGGGAGCAAACGGGCTGCGTTCTGTGGGGGCCTGTGCTGTGCTTTTGGTGGTTACACTCACCTCGCTCACCACCTCGCTGCCGGCGGGCATTCCGCTTACAATCTGCGTGAGCGAGCCGTTTGTGGTACCTGCTTCCACGCTGTGGGCAACAAAGGTTTTCTCCTCCAATGTCCATAGTTTGTCTTTGCCTTCGCAGTCGCGTATGGTGTACTCCTCACCCAAAAGTGCTGCGTTGGGCGCAAAGCGTAACGCCTTGTTGCTCACTGCCAAAACATCGTTTACTTCAAGTGTGTATATGGTAACGTTGGCTGTGAGACCGGGCTTTAGTTTCAGTTGGGGGTTGGCGGCCGAAATAACCACCTCGTATGTAACCACGTTGCTTGTGGTTGTGGGTTCTTGGCGCACCTGTGTCACATACCCCTCGAACTCGTCGTTAGGGAAGGCATCTACTGTGTAAACGCATCGCTGGCCCACCTGCACATTGCCTATGTCTGCCTCGTCAATGTCGGCAATAAGGCGCATATCGGTGAGGTCGGCTGCAATGGTAAAGAGGGTGGGGGTGTTGTACGACGATGCCACGGTTTGGCCCTCCTCTATGGCTTTGCTCAGTACCACGCCGTCTATGGGCGATGTAATGGTGGCATAGCCTAAATTGGTGCGCGCCTTCTCTACATTGAATTTAGATGTTTCGTAGCTGTTCTTGGCCTTTTGATAGGATAGGTTGGCGGTGTCGAAATCGTCGGCACTCACAAGCCCTTTTTCATATAGTTTTGTTGTGCGCTCAAGGTTCTTCTTTTGATATTCATACTCCACCTGTGCGCTCTTCATATTGTTCTCGCTGCTCGAGAGCTCGCTTATGAGGTTGGTGCGGTCGAGTTCGGCAATCACATCGCCTTTTTTTACTATGCTGTTGTAATCGACATACACACGGCTTATGATGCCCGACACCTGCGTACCTACCTCCACCTTTGTGACAGGCTCAATGGTACCTGTGGCGGTTACTCCGCTGCATATATCCTTCTTCTCCACCTTGGCATAGCTTATTTTGATGGGCAGTTTCTTTCCATCGCCGCTCATAAACCATACAATGCCTGCAATCACTGCTGCCACGGCTGCAAGCATCAGCACTCTTCTTTTTGTTCTTCTTCTCATATTGTAATTGTGTTTATTTGCTTAATTAAAACAATATATCTCCGCCCATATAAAACTTAAGCAACTGCAGGTTAAGTATGGCGGTGTATTTTGCCTGCAACAGCTCCTGTTGCGCTGCAAGCAGATTGCTGCGCTCGGTAAGCAGGTCGGTGGCATTCTTCAGCCCCACGCCGAACTGCTCGCTCACAAGGTCGTAACTTGCCTGTGCGCTCTCCACGTTGCTGCGTGCCGACAGGAATTTCTTTTGTGCGCTGTTGGCATCTAACCACAGTGTCTCCACCGTGCCGTATAGCTCTTTCAGTGCGCTCTGTTCCTGCAACTGGCTGTTAGTACGTTGTATTTTGGCCTTCTGTATGTTGCTTTTGGTGTTGCGGTTGTCGTATATGGGTATAGACAACGACAGGCCGACCGAGCCGTTGAGGTTATATTTCATCTGGTGACCGAAACTCTCGTTGCCATTGTCGCTGTTGCTTGTTCCGGCCCCCGCGTTAAGCGACAAGGTGGGGTAGTAACCCGCGCGTGCTATTTTCACGGCAATGTCGGAACTTTGTGTCGATAGTTTGCTGCTCTCAATCTCGGGGCGGCAGGCAAGCGCTGCTGTGTATGCTTCGTTTATGGTTGCAAGCGGTGTGAGGGCAAGCTCGTCGGCAGCGTCGGGGGTGGCTATCATTATGTCGCGCTCGTCGGTAATTTCTAACAGCTGTTTCAGTTGCAGCTTGAACTGTGCGAGCTGTGCTTCGCTGTTTACCAACTGATATTCGGCATTGTTTACCTGCGACTGCAACTGCACCACCTCGCTGCGGGCAATCTTGCCCACTTCGAATTTGGCCTCGCCCTGTTTGAGGCTTTCCTGTGCAGCCTCCAAAGTGGCTTTGCTCACCTTTACAGCCTCGGTGGAGTAGAGGATTTGCACAAAAAGTTTTGCAATCTGCTCCTTAAGGCTGTTTTCACGCTCTTTCACGCTCAACTCCGCAATGTTGCGGGCCACCTTCTGCTGCTTTATGTTGTTAATGTTCTGTCCGCCATTGAACAGGGTTACACGGGCGTTCACTCCATAGCTGCCCGAGTAGCTGAAGTGGTCTTGTGAGGAACTCACACGGCTGCCTCCCGAGCCGTCCGATGTTACGAACGAGCTGCCTGCGTTGTCGAAATAGGGTTGGTAACGCCCGTTTTGGCTTGTACTCAGCGAGAGGGAAGGAAAGAGCGCAGCCGTGGCGCTTTTCACGTTTATCTCGCTCTCGTCAAGCGACAGTTTCTCCATCTTCAGCTGTATGTTGTGCTCAATGGAGTAGTCTATGCAATCCTTCAAGCTCCACTGTCGGGCTGTTTGCGCAGCAAGGCTTCCCGCAGCAAGTGTGAGCATTGCAATCGTAAAAAATCTCCTTAACATATCTTTGTATCTAATATATAACAGGTAAATATCGTTCTATTTGATAATGAAAGAGCCGAAAGGTTTAATCCTTTATATGCAAAATTATCTAAAAATGATATAAGTATATATTTGGCCTGCTTATTTTAACAATATTTATATTGCAAATTGTTCGTTTGGCAATTTTGGCTTATCTTCGCATTTAATTTTGCAAAAAGATGAATGTAAAAAATATTGTGAAGGGTGTGGTGGCGCTTTCGCCCATAGCCCTGTTGCTCACGGTTTATCTTGCAGGCTCCATCATAGCCGGCGATTTTTATAAAATTCCCATAACGGCAGCCTTTGTGGTGGCGGCCATATATGCCATTGCAGTTATGCGTGGCAGTAACACATTGGAGGAGAGAATAAAAACCTTCTCCCGCGGTGCGGCCAACTCGCGCGTTATGCTTATGGTGTGGATTTTTGTGCTTGCCGGTGCTTTTGCCGCCCTTGCAAAGAGTATGGGTGCCGTGGATTCCACCGTTGCGCTTACGCTGCATCTCATCCCGCAACATTTTTTGCCTGCCGGTATATTCATTGCCGCCTGTTTTATATCTATGTCCATAGGTACATCGGTGGGCACCATTGTAGCACTCACCCCTGTGGTCACCGCCCTGGCTGCACAGATTGGTTGCGAGGTGGCGTGGCTTGTGGCAATAGTGGTGGGTGGCGCATTCTTTGGCGACAACCTATCGTTTATTTCCGATACCACAATTGCTGCCACACAATCGCAAGGTTGCTCTATGCGAGATAAGTTCAAAACAAACTTCCTGCTTGTTCTGCCCGCGGCAATCATCACAGCCGCTATTTATCTGTTAAGCGGCACAGCGACAGCAGTGGCCGAGCCTGTCACATTCACTGTAATAGATTGCGTTAAGATTCTTCCTTATCTTGTGGTTATAATCACCGCACTGTGTGGCATAAACGTGCTTGTGGTGCTTGTAATAGGTATTCTGATATCGGCAATCATAGGTGTGTGCACGGCATCCATAGGTGTGGTGGATATATTCTCCTCGCTTGGTGCGGGCATAGCCTCTATGGGCGAGCTCATAATAGTGACAATGCTGGCCGGCGGCCTTTTGGAGATTGTAAAGGTGAACGGTGGTTTGGAGTTTCTCATACGTGCCGTAACATACAAGGTGCGTTCGCAGCGTGCTGCCGAGTTCTCTATTGCCGTTCTCACCGCGCTATCCAACCTGTGCACGGCAAACAATACCATAGCCATCCTCTCTACCGGAGATATTGTGCGCGACATATCGCGCACCTTCGACATTGCCCCTCGTCGCTCGGCAAGTATTATGGACACCACTTCCTGCTTTGTGCAGGGAGTTATCCCTTATGGTGCGCAGCTGCTTATGGCATCGGGGCTTGCCGCGGTGTCACCAGTTGCCATCATACCACACCTGTATTACCCCGCGCTCATTGGCATAATGGTGCTGCTCTCCATCATATTCCGCATACCGCGGTGCAATGATTAACTTTTTGTAACATTGCCTTAAAAGATAAATCCATATATTCGCAAACAATTAAAACAACAGAAAGATATGTTTTCAGGAATAGTAGAAGAATTTGCAACAGTAACAAAATTGGTGCGTGAGCAGGGTAACCTGCACCTCACGCTCACCTGCTCGTTCACAAACGAACTAAAGATAGACCAGAGTGTGTCGCACAACGGAGTGTGCCTCACGGTGGTGAACATAGAGGGTGACGAATACACCGTTACCGCAATGAGCGAAACGCTCGAGCGTTCAAACATCGGCCTCTTGGAGGTGGGCGACAAGGTGAACGTGGAGCGCAGTATGATGATGAACGGCCGCCTCGACGGGCACATAGTACAGGGCCACGTGGACCAGACCGCCGAGTGCACCGACATAAAGGATGCCGACGGCAGCTGGTACTATACATTCCATTACAAGCACGATGCCGAAATGGCAGCAAAGGGCTACCTTACAGTGGATAAAGGTTCGGTAACGGTGAACGGTGTGAGCCTCACCGTGTGCGAGCCCACCGACGACTCCTTCAAGGTGGCGATAATCCCTTACACATACGAGCACACCAATTTCCACACCATCAAGGTGGGTACAAAAGTGAACATAGAGTTCGACATCATAGGCAAGTACATTGCCCGTATGATAAACAAATAACCCGGTGCTATGAAGAGTTTTTTGGAACTTGCGCAGGCCCGCCAGAGCGACCGCTCCTTTGAGCCCGGGCGCACCATAGAACGCGATGTGCTCGAGCGCATTGTGGAAGCGGGCAGGCTTGCCCCCTCGGCTTGCAACGGGCAGCCGTGGCATTTTACCGTGGTAACCGACAGCGAACTGCTGCCGCAGGTGGGCAAGGCAACCTCGAGCCTTGGAATGAACCGATTTGTAAAAGATGCGGCGGCCCTTGTGCTCATAACACACGAACCCACAAACATAACATCGAAATTGGGTTGCGGCATTAAAGACAAAGATTTCCCAATGATGGATTTGGGGATAGCATCGGCCTACATTACCCTTGCTGCCGAAGACGAAGGCATTGGCAGTTGCATACTTGGCTGGTTCGACGAGAAGAAGATAAAGCAACTTGCAGGAATCCCCGAGAAGAAACGCCTTATGCTCATTGTGGCATTGGGCTATGCCGCCAAGCCTAAACGAAAGAAGATACGCAAAGAGTGGAGCAAGGTGGTTTCATTCGAGAAATACTGATTTTGTATGAACGACAGCAATCTGCAAATATTACCATTTACTCAAGATGATATTCCCGCGGCAGTGGAACTCACGGTAGATGCGTGGAGCGAAGCGCTGCAAGACTGGGACCAAGATATTGCCCGTGTGGTGTGTGAGTATAGCGTGCGCTACGAATACCAGAACCCCTCGCTGGCCCTGAAGATTGTTGCCGATGGCGAGATGAAAGGCTTTATCTTTGCCTCCAACGGCGGTGGCAACCCTGCAGCCGATGAGTGGTACTCCGTGGCACGCAAGAATTTCACCGATAAGGAGCAGAACGAGATACTCGATATGGTGCTCTCATCGTCGCACGGCAACGAGGATATGGTTGCCTGCAAAATGGGGCAGGGCGATGTTATGCTCACCTTCTTCCTTAGTGCCCAAAAGGGGTGCGGCAGCCTGTTGCTGCCTGCAATGAGCAACCTGCTCAAAAGCCGGGGCTATGAAAATATGCTGCTGTGGACCGACATCACCTGCAACCACTCCTACTACCCCCGCCACGGTTTTGAGCTTGTAGATGAAAAAGCCTTTTCCAAATATGATATGGAGGAGCCTTTTGTGGTGTATGTATATAAGAAAAGGATATATTCCCATTAAAAATGGGCTGCTATTTTTAGCAGCCCATTTTTAATTGCAGTCGGCCTATAAGCCGGGTTCTGTACCCCTTACGGGGTGCCTGTCATTCATCTATACATTGTGTCGCCACAATGTTAAAGCGTTCTACCCTCCGGCTCGGGCGAGCAACCCTCAAACACCGGTTTACATGAACTTGCAGCCTCCAAGACACACGGCCCGTACATCGCTGCACGGCCGGTGGGCTCTTACCCCACCTTCTCACCCTTACCCTTGCGGGCGGTTATTTTCTTCTGCGTTACTCCGCCTTCACAGGCAGCTTTCTGTTAGGAAGTGGAGTGCTCTGTGCTGCCCGGACTTTCCTCTCTTGCCTTGCGGCAACAGCGACAAGCTGGCCGACTGTATAATTTGTTTCATCTATTTTCGCGCTGCAAATATAGTGAAAACCGAGCGCAGAAAAAACAAACTTGTTTGATTTTTTTTGCCGAGGTGCCTCCTATATTCGAGATTTATCTCAAATATCCCCAAACCGAGCGCAGAAAAAACAAACTTGTTTGATTTTTTTTGCCGAGGTGCCTCCTATATTCGAG